>JANMVS010000026.1:0-2541 GCA_031392885.1 Verrucomicrobiota bacterium | reverse complement strand
GACCAAGGCCAAGGCCCTCCGTCCCTTCATCGAAAAAGTCATCACCAAGGCCAAGAACGCTGCGGCCGCGACTGAGAAGAAGGATGCCCTCCATCTCCGCCGTATGGCCCTCAAGGACATTCGCGATGAAGGCGCGGTCACCCTCCTCTTCAACGAGAAGGCGGCCCAGTTCGCCAAGCGTTCCGGCGGCTACACCCGCATCTACAAGCTCGGCCCGCAGCGCATCGGCGACGCCGCCGAGATGGCGCTGATCGAGCTGATCCCCGCCGAAGACACGGGTTACTCCAAGTCCCGCGGCAAGAAGAAGGCCGCCAAGGCCCCGAAAGCCGCCAAGCCCGCTGCCGACGCGCCCGCCGAAGATTCAGCGAAGGAGGGGGCCGCTCCTGCCTCCCCCAAGGCTTGAGGTGGAGCGCACTGACCTCAGTGCGCTTTCCGCTCACTCTCAACGCGCCGCTCCGCCAAGACGGCGCGTTTTTCTTTGCTGATCAGAGGCCGCCCGGCTTGAGTATCCACGCGACTGCACTTGCCCGAGCACAAGATGGGTCCGTTCGGTGGAACCGACGTGAACCACACACTACAAGCCAGACCCCATTTCAGTCCCCCCAGCAACGGCTGGCTGTCTGCCCAGTTCGGCATGGGGTCCGGCTTCTACGTGAGCAAACACATCGGGCTGGCCCGAAGAAAGGTAAAAGGTAAAGCATGACCCCTGCTATGGGGCCCAGGTTCGATCCGGCGAGAGAACGCAGAAAAACAGACGCAGAAAAACAGGGTCAGGCTGGAATGGCGCTTAGATAAGGCGCAAAACTTTCTTGGAGAGAGGACTGCGGCGTTCGGTGTCGGCGAAGCGGGCGCGCATGATTTGCCGGGAGAGGCGGCGCATTGCCGCCAGGATCTTTTTGACCCGACGATGCTCGGTGATGGCTTTCTCCAGCCAGTCGGCCTGCTCCGCGGAGAGCGCGAGGCTGACGGTTTTCGCTTTCACCTTGGTGGACCAGGTGAAGCGTGTGCCGGACTGCCCGGCCGGCCGGCGGTAGACGGAGCCGTGGCTGAGGTAGCCGATGCCGGCGAGTTCCTGCCGCAGAGCGGCGTAACGGGATTCCAGTTGGGCGAGGCGGGGCGGAGGCATGCGCGATTTATGGTCGGCAAAGCTTGCTTCGTCAAGCCTAGGCCGTATCCATACGGTCTATGGAATCCTTCACCCCGTATTTCCCCCAGCTGCGCGCGCAGTGCGCCCCCTTGGGCGCGCAACTCCGGCGCACCAACGCCGCCACCGGGTCCCTCGGCGGTTTGGCGGCGTTGTTCGGCGGCTATTTTACCGGACTGCTCGTGCCGGCCCGCACGGGTGCCGGCAGCCGCCAGCGCGAGTTGCCCCGGGTCACGGTGTTTTGGGCCTTCCTCGGCCAGGTGCTGTTGCGCGGCGCCAGTTGCCGGTGGGCGTTGACCCGGGTGCAGGCCGACGCCGTCGGCCGGGGCCACCAGCCCCCGGGCGATTCCACCGGGGCCTATTGTCAGGCCCGCTCCGCCCTGCCGCTCGCGTGGCTGCAGGCGTTATTCGGCGCTTTGAGCCGGTGGTTCGAGCGGCGGACCACCGGCCAGTGGCGTGGTCGCACCGTGCGACTCATCGATGCCACGGGCTTCTCCATGTCCGATACCGATCAGAATCGCCGCCGCTGGCCGTATGCGGCCGGGCAAAAGCCCGGCTGCGGGTTTCCCACGGGCAAACTCGTCGGCCTGTTCTGCCTGCACACCGGCCGGTTGCTGGCGTTTGCCCAGGGGGCATGGAAAGCGCACGATCTGCCGCTCGCCCGTAAACTGCTGCACGGCTTGCGGGCGGGCGAAGTGCTGGTCGCCGACCGGGCTTATTGCGGCTGGCTTTTTCTCGCGCAGTTACTGCGGCAGAAGACCGACTTCGTGATCCGGCTGCATCAAGCCCGTCTGGTGCGCTCCCGCCACTATCGCTCGTGGCGGGAAGACTGGAAAAAACCGCAACGCCCGCGCGGGCAGTCGCGCCGTTCGTGGCTGAAACAGCCGGAGGAACTGGCGGTCCGCCTCGTGCGTTTCCGGGTGCAGGTGCGCGGTTTCCGGACCCGCAGCGTCATCGTGGTCACCTCGTTGCTCGACGAGGAGGCGTTTCCCGACTCCGCGATCGCCGAACTCTACGGCCTGCGCTGGCAGATCGAGCTGCACTACCGCCAGATCAAGACGAACCTCGCGCTCGATGTCCTGCGCGGCCGCTCGCCGCAGATGATCGAACGCGAGCTGTGGATGCACGCCCTCGCCTACAATCTGGTTCGCGCGTTGCTGCTGGAGACCGCGCTCGCGCATGCGGTCCCGGTGGAACGGCTCAGCTTCAAGGGCACGCTCGACGCCTTGCAGGCCTGGGCCGAACGCGCGCTGACCTCCCGCCGCCATCGCCGCCACGCGCGGCGCGCGCTGTTCGCGCGCCTCGCCGCCGATCAAGTCCCGCTGCGCCCCGGCCGCCACGAGCCCCGTGCGCGGAAGCGACGAACGAAAGATTATCAGCTGCTCAGCCGGCCCCGC
>JANMVS010000017.1:0-3810 GCA_031392885.1 Verrucomicrobiota bacterium | reverse complement strand
CCCGCACGGTCACGAGCCCTGATCCGGTCACCAACATCCGCGAGGTAAACTTCACTGTAACCTGGGTCGTAAAAACCAGCCGCCGCGACGGGAGCAACAACCCCCTGTCCTTCACCTACACCCGCAGCAATTCCGCCCGGTTCGGCAAATACGGCCTGAACCTCAGTTACCAACGCTCGTGAGGATGAAACATTCCCAGCATGACAGGAAGGTGGAGCGCGTTGACCCCGACGCGCTTCGGCCGGCTTACTCCGCAAGCGACGCGTTGGGGTCAACGCGTTCCACCAGGATTAATCGAGAGCCCACCGCAGCCTTCACCCTCGTCGAACTGCTCATCGCGATGAGCCTGTCGCTGATGATCATGACCGCCATGCTCTCCAGCTACGTTTTCCTCGGACGCAGTTTCACCCGTTCACTGGGAATTGCCTCGGCGAACCAACCCACCCTGGAGAGTCAGGGTCGGCGGGCGGTGGCGTATTTCACGCAGGATGTACGGATGGCCCGCGGCCGGACAGGCACGATCAGTGCCAGTGAGGTAACCCTGACGTTGCCGACCAGCTCCGGGACAAAAAATATCACCTACTACTACAATAGCACCGCTGCTGCGGTCACGGTCTATAGCGTCGTCACGCTGGCTAACTCCCTCACCCGCATCGACCGGAGCACCAGCACCGGCCTGACCCTCGAGACCAATTTGCTCAGCTGCACTTTCCGCTACACCGATGCCGCCGACAATCCCTACACCACTTACGTAAATTATCTCCCTGGCATCAAACTGATCTCGTTTTCCCTGAGTGCGCAGACGGGCAGCAGCGTCAATGGCACTTTGAGCCAAGTTTATCAGATAAATTCCGCCCCTCTCCTTCTCCGCAACACTCCGCTGCTGTACTGATGCACCCCCGCTCCCCAAAAGCTTCGGTCACCCTGATGGTGCTCTGCTGCGTCACCGTGCTGGGCATCGCTTTGGCCAGCTACCTCGCCGTCAGCAACCAGGCCATGAAGCTGAGCAATCGCGCCTATGCCCAGGATGTGAGCCGGCACCTCGCCGAAATGGGCCTTGAGCGGGCGTTGAGCGCATTCACCAATAATACTTTCAGCAGTTGGACTCTCGCCGGCAACACGGCGGCACAGACGTTCTCGATCACGAGCAGTCATTATGGCAGCAGCGGGATAACCGGCACCGGCAATATCCGCGTGGATAATTATAATGCATTCCGCTTAAATGCCGTTTGGAATTCCAGCACGTACTATAACATCGATCAGTACGTCCTCTATTCTGGCAGCTGGTATCGCTGTAACACCGCCCATCAGAACCAAACTCCGGGGGGCGCAAACTGGAACAGCGCAACCGGATCGGCGAACGCGGCCTGGAACGCCAGCGCCTATAATCTCGATGATATCGTTTCCAATGGCGGCTCTTGGTATCGTTGCCTTCAGGCCAATACCAATCAGGCGCCCCCTAATGCCACGTACTGGTCAACGGCCCCACGCCTCTCCATCAGCTGGGCTGCCGGAGGATATAACGTCGATGACATCGTATACGACCGGGGCATTTGGTATCGATGCACCACAGGCCACACCACGAGTCAGCCGCCCCCGGATGCTTCCTATTGGGCCAGCGCCGCCGCGGGAACTTGGAGTGCTGCCACCGCGTACAGCGTGAATCAATCCGTGAGTTATGGCGGGGTTTGGTATCGTTGCCTGGTGGCTCATTCGAACCAGGTGCCCAATAATTCGACTTATTGGACCACCAGCGCCCCGATAATATTCGCGGAAGGGGTCGCCACCCTGCCCGACGGCACCAGCACGATTAAAACCCAACTCCGTGCCTTGATTGCCCGGGCAACACTTTTTCCTAACGCCGTGGCGGCCGCCACCAATCTCATCTTCAGTTCCGGCGGCACTATTGACAGTTACGACTCATCCCGCGGAAGCGTTTCAGGCACCTCCTCCTACACCTCCACTTCAAGCCCGTACAGCGTCGGCAGTCCCAATCTCGGCTTTTCTGCCGTGCTGGCCGGGGGCAATACGGCCGCGACAGCCGTGACTGTGACCAGCGCCACCGTGAAGGGTTATCTCACGGCTCCTTCGACCCCCACCTCGCCCTACGCGCCCCGTATTTCTGTTGGCGCCAGCGCCAGCCTGACGAACGCCGACGGCTCCGTGACCTCGCCCCATCCTACCGCGGCGAATGTCGATCTCACCCGCATTAGCCGGAGTCCATATATCCCGCAGTTTAGTGTTCTGACTCCTAACAGCGGCACCTTCACCGCACTTCCCGCCAGCGGTTCCCTCGGTACCGCGACTGACACCACTTGGCAAACTTACGTATACAGCGGCAATTTGGATATTTCGGATAATCGCGTGTATACGGTCAATGGACCCGTGAGAATTATCGTGACCGGAAGATATTACCAAAATTATTCTTCTGGGAATAAGTCTGTCTCCATTGTCATTACCAACAACTCCACGGCGAAACTCGAAATGTATATCGCCGGGGACATCGCGATCTATGGCCTTGGTTACGGCATTGATAACCAGACCCGCCTCCCGCGAAATCTGGCGATCTACGCGACCACCAGCCTTACGGTGCCGGACTTTAATACTGACATCGCTTTTTATGGCGTGATATATTTTTCGAGCACCGCCGGCAAATTCACCGTGCTGGGCAATCGTACTTTCTATGGAGCCATCTCCGGGGCTAATCTCACCTTCTCCGGTTCGCCAGTCCTGCACTATGATACGATGCTGCGTTACACCACTTTCTCTGGCACTGACCGTCCGTATATGATTTCAGAATGGCGGGAGCTCACCGACCCGGCCGAGCGCGTCGTTTTGCCGTAGGTGGAGTGTGAAAGGGAAAGGGAGGGTGGAGCGGGCCGCCAGGCTCAGGCAATGGCAAGTTCGCGGGGTTTGACCTCGCGGGCAATGCGGGGGCCGACTTCTCTTTTCGCTTTGCGCAGTTCGCATTCGGTTTCCAGGCGAAGCCACCAGCCCTCGGAGAGCCCGAAGTAGCGGTCGAGTCTCAGGCCCGTGTCAGCGGTGACGGCCCGTTGACCGGCCAGAATCGCGGTGAGGCGTGTCAGCGGCACGCCAATGTCCTTCGCCAACCGGTAGGCGGTGAGCCCCATCGGGGTCAGAAATTCCTCCCGGAGCATTTCGCCCGGGGTGAGCAGCGGCAGCAGTTTTGTTTTCATAATGGTTTAATGGTAATCCATGATTTCGAGTTCCTCCACCCCGCTCTTGGTCCAGCGAAAGCAGATGCGCCATTGGTCGTTGATGCGGATGGAGTGCCGGCCGGCGAGGCCGCCCTTCAGCGCTTCCAGGCGATTGCCGGGCGGGATGCGCAGATCGGTGAGTTTTTGCGCCAGGTTGATTTGGACCAGTTTTCGGCGGGCGGTGTTTTGAATCGTGGCAGGCAGTTCCGGCGCTTGTTGGTCGTGGAAGATCGCTTCGGTGGCCGGGTCAGCGAAGGACTTGATCATTGATCCGATAGGTTACGCGTCGCGTTAGTAATGTCAAGTCCCGTGACCGGAAGGAAGCCGGCGGCGGCCCCGACTCGCCTCTGCCTGATTTCCGCCTGGCGCGAGCTGCCCGATCCGGACGAGCGCGTCAGCCTGCCGTAGCCTGGACTCAGTCCGCCACACCGCCTTCCGCCTGGGGCTTGCCCCGTCCTCTGTCCTCTGCTTTCGTCCCCCGTCAGCCGCCGGCCCATCAATTGCGCGGCGGACAACTTGACGCCGGCCTCCCAGCCTGAATACTAAAAATCAGTGCGCTATTTTAACAAATTAAGCTTCGGCCGCAGTCATG
>JANMVS010000014.1:0-4498 GCA_031392885.1 Verrucomicrobiota bacterium | reverse complement strand
CATGACTGCTGACAGCTTCGCCCATAGCAGGGGTCAGGTTGTAAGTATTTATATTTACCAACTCTACTGGAAGCCAAAGGCCCTTACTGAAATACTTAAAACCTGACCCTTTTTGTCCCTCTTTTTGTCCCTCTCAGTGCAAAGCCCGCAACACCAGCTGCTCGTATTCGTCGTGAGCCATTGAGCCGGTCTTATTGTGCATGATGCGCCCGCTGCGGTTGATGAGAAAGGTGGTGGGGATGGCGTCAAATCCCCCGAACGCCTCGACGATCTGATCGTCGCCCATCACGACCGTGTAATTCATGGCGTGCGCCTCGACGAATTTCTTCACGTACTCCGGACTTTTCCGATCCAGCGAAACCCCCACGATGACGAGACCCTCGGCGCCGTATTTTTTCTGCAGCGCGACATAGCCGGGAATCTCGGACACGCAGGGGCCGCACCACGTCGCCCAAAAATCCACCACGACCACCTTGCCCTTGAATTGGTCGGAGCTGACCTCGCGGCCGGCGAGATCCTTGAGTTTCCACGCCGGGGCCGGCTGGGCGGTGAGCGTCGTGGGGTCCTGCGCTGAGAGCGGCGGACCCTGAAATAGAGCGACCCCGGCCGCGAGGGCGAGGACACCGCGCAAGAGGGAAAAGCGAGAGTGATGATTCATGGGAGAGGGTGAGGATAGGAGGCGCCAACCCCAAGCTTGTTCCCGTAAAGGGGAGCGGGCGGCAAATTTCAGGTGTCCGGACCAACCTCCGTGGGCTCGACGCTCAGAATCTCGATGAATTTCTTCATCGCCGGGGTGAGCACCCGGCCTTTCCGGTGCAAAATGGCGAGCGGGCGGGTGAATTCCTTGCCCTTGAACGTTATGGTGACGAGCGTGCCTTGCCGGACCTCCTGGACCACCGTGGCTTGCGGCACGATGGCGACGCCGTGGTCGATCTCGACCGCGCGCTTCACGGTCTCAATGTTGTCAAACTCCATGACCGGAATGATTTCCAGTTTATGATCGCGGAATATCTGATCGACCGCCTTGCGGGTCGGAATGTCCGGGTCGAAGCCGATGAACTTGTGGGCCGCGAGCGCTTTGATGTCCACCTCGGCGGCTTTTGCCAGGGGATGATTGGGATGCGCAATCAGGATCAGGCGGTCATTGCGGAAAGGAATCATGTCGATCTGCCGGACCTTCTGGGGGAACGCGACCAGTCCAAAATCAACCGAGTTGTGCAGGATGTCCTCATAAACGAGGTTGGAGCGGCGGTATTCGACGCGGACGTTGACCGCGGGAAAGTCGTGCAGGAATTTTTTGATATAGGGCGGCAGCTCGTGCAGGCCAATCGAGTAGATGGTGGAAATGCGAATGGTGCCGCTGATGACCTTCTTCATTTCCTGGAGCTCGCTCTCCAGCTTTTCGTAGACATGCAGGATTTCCTTCGCCGCCTCATAGATGCGCTGCCCTTCGCGGGTGAGGTTGAACTGTTTCTGGCTGCGATCAACCATCAGGATCTTGAAAGTGCGCTCCATCGAACGGGCCTGTTGACTGACGGCCGACTGGGTGATGCCGTTCAACTTGGCTGCCTTGGAGAAACTTTTGGTTTCCACCAAGTCTGCGAATATTTTGAAGTTTTCGATTTGCATGCAGCGTTTATTCTTGGGCGCAGCATAAATATGGCTTATCAGCATGCCACCCTAAAAGCTGCGCTCAGAGATGTTTATCGAATATGAGATTTTCCGGCAAAGAGCTGATGCCCTGCTCCAGCGAATAGCTGAGCTTTGCCGGGCCTCCGGGCGCCAACCGGATGAGGTGGTGCTTTTGCCGGTTACCAAGACCCATCCCGCCGCCGCCGCGGAATATGCGATCCGTTATGGCCTGACCGCCGTGGGCGAAAACCGCGTCCAGGAAGCCAGCGAAAAGCGCCCCTTGGTCGACCCCCGCCTGCGCTGGGAACTCATCGGTCATCTCCAGTCCAACAAAGCTCGACTGGCCGCGACGCATTTCGCCCGCATTCAAAGCGTCGACGGTGAAAAACTCCTCCTGGCCCTCGACCGGGCGGCGGGCGAACTCGGGAAAAAATTGCCGGTCCTGCTGCAAATCAACGCCGGCCATGATCCGGCCAAGTTCGGGGTCGAACCCGCGGAGGCCCCCCGCCTGCTCGAGTTCGCGCTCAGCCGACCCCACCTGCAGGTGGACGGTCTCATGACCATCGCTCCCCTTTCCACGGATCCGGCGGTCGCCCGGCGGACTTTTGCGAATCTGCGGGCGGTGCGCGACGCGTTGGCCCCCCGTTTCGGCACGCCGCTGCGGGTGTTGTCCATGGGCATGAGCGGCGATCTCGCGGCGGCCATCGCCGAAGGCAGCACCTTGGTGCGCGTGGGCACCGCGCTGTACGGGGCCCGGGCCTAGGCGCGATTGTCACGATAATTAATTTCCGGAAAAAAAGTTCCCTCGTTGCGCTGCGGGTGGAACCGCCTTGGTTTTGTTTCCGTGGAAGTGCTCCCCTTCACGGACCCGGAAAAAATCGCCCTCGGACGCTTGCTGGACGATCCTTCTCCCGCGGTCCGACAGGCCCTCCTGGCGTTGTTTTCGTCGCACGGCCGCGAAAGCGTCGCCTTGCTTCAGGAATTGGCCCGCCGGCCCCACCACGGGCTGGCCCGACCGGCCGCCCAGTATCTGCATGAACTGCATTTTCCCGATCCGGTGGGTGAATTTCGCAGCTTCATCCGCTCGCTCAACTACGAGCTGGAGAGCGGCGCACTCCTGCTCAGCCGCACCGTCAACGCCAATCTCGACGTTGGCGCCTGTTGCACCCAACTGGACGCGATGGCCGCACGGTGTCGCGCCCTGATCAGCGAACCGGCGGCCGCACGCGAAAAATGCCGCGCGCTGAACCGGGTGCTGTTCCACGAATTCGGCCTGCGGGGCAATCACGAACACTATCACGACCCGCTCAACAGCTTTCTCGATCAGGTCCTCATCCGGCGCAAGGGGCTCCCGATTTCGCTCTCGATGGTCTACCTGCTGGTGGGCGAACGGGTGGGTTTGCCCCTCGAACCCGTCGCGCTGCCCGGACACTTCCTCGTCGGCTGTTATGAGGAAACGGTGCCCTTTTTCATCGATCCATTCCATGCCGGCACTTTCCTGACCGCCCGCGAGGTTTTTTTGCTGGCCCGGCAGGGCGGCAGCCATGCTTCCTTTGCCGATCTCGCGCCCACGCCGGTGCGGGAGGTCCTCTGCCGGTGCTGCCGGAATCTCGCCCACCACTACGCCGTCAGTGATCACCCGGATGACGCCGAGTTGTTCGCCGGTTTTGTGGCCGACTTCGAATCCACTTACGAGCGGCACGCCCGCCCGTAAAATCGGGCTCGTTCTCCCGGGCTAACTGGACTTTGCTCCCGCCGCCCCCATGAGCCAAGCCGACGAGCCCATCCACACCCTGGCCGATCTGGCGCAATGGTCGTTTGCGGGCACCGCCCTGGCCGTCGTCGGCCGGCCCGTCGCCCACTCCCTCAGCCCGGAGATACACAACACCGCGCTGGCGCAATTCGCCCGGACCCAACCCAAATTCCAGGACTGGCATTACTTCAAATTTGATATCGCCCCGGAGGATCTGCCCCGGGCGCTCCAGCTTTTTCACCAGAAGAAATTCCAGGGCCTGAATCTCACCGTGCCGCATAAGGCACTGGCGGTCTCGTTGCTTGATTCGTGCGATGCCTTTGTGCGCGCCGCGGGCGCCGCCAACACGCTCAGCACGACCGCGTCGGGTTGGCGCGGAGCGAATACCGACGGGGTTGGACTGGCCCTCGCCTTGCGCGATGAACTGGGCACTAACCTCAGCGGCGCTCACGTGATCCTGCTGGGAGCGGGCGGCGCCGCTCGGGCGGCGGCGGTGGAGTGCCTGCAGGGAAATTGTGCGTCGCTCTGGATCGGCAACCGCACCCCGGCCAGTCTGGATGCCTTGCTCGCCAGTCTCCGGCCGTTCTCCGGCCAGACCACCCTGCGCGGTTTTGACCTGAAAAATCCGCCCGCCGGCCTGCCCGCTGGCTCCTTGGTGATCAACGCCACGTCGCTGGGGCTGGCGCCGGGAGACTTGGCTCCGCTGGACTTGAATAAAATTCCTGCGCCGGTTGCGGTTTACGACATGATTTACCGCCCGCCCCAAACCGCCTTGTTACATCAGGCAGCCGAACTCGGCATCGCCCGGGCCAACGGCCTCTCGATGCTGGTCCATCAAGGCGCCCGGTCGCTGGAGATTTGGACCGGCGTGACGGCTCCAGTGCCGATCATGCACCAGGCCGCCCGGACCGCCCTGGGCGCCAATTAACCATGGAAACCTTCACTGAGATCGCCCGCTTCGCCCCCTGGTTATTCCCGGTCTGGGCCGCCGTCTTCGGCGCCTGCATCGGCAGCTTCCTCAACGTCTGCATTTATCGCATCCCAAAAAACGAATCCGTGATCCGGCCCGGTTCGCATTGCGGGTGCGGCCAGCCCATTGCTCCCTACGATAAT
>JANMVS010000527.1:0-2906 GCA_031392885.1 Verrucomicrobiota bacterium | reverse complement strand
GCCCCAACGAAAGACCAAACTTCGTCGCATTGAACCTTCTTGCAGGGGAGGTTCACGAAAACCTTGTCCTGATAGTCGGTATCAACGCCCGCGTAGAACTGACCCACTAACGCCCGTTTAAAACTGACCCACCCCCTGTGGGTCGGAGGAAGGGCGCAGGAGGGGTCCGGGCGGAGCGAAGCGAAGCCCGGACCCCTCCTGCGTGAGGAGCCTTCCGACCACGTTCGTTGGTAACACCGCCAAGGCATAGTCAGCATCCGGTCCCACTCAACCGGAGGCCCTATGCTCAACTTCGATCAGTTCATGAACATTCGTTTTCTTCATCGTCAGGGCCACTCAGTACGCGCGATCGCGCGTTTGACCGGCCATTCCCGCAACACTGTCCGCAAACTCCTCCGGGTGACCCGGGCGCCGATCGCGGCGCCCCGGGTTCGACCCAGTCAACTCGACCCTTACAAGCCCTACCTCATCGAACGCTGGCGGGCTCACGGCCTGTCAGCCGTGCGTCTGCATCCCGAGATCCAGGCCCAGGGCTTTCTTGGCTCGCTCAAAATAGTGCGACGGTTTCTGCAGACGCTCCGGTCGGAGCAGCGTATTGACGCCAAGCTGACCGTCCGCTTCGAGACGCCCCCGGGCGAGCAGGCCCAGTGCGACTGGGCCGAGGTCGGCCGCTACCCGCAACCGGACGGCACCTCGATCAAGGTCTACGCCTTCGTCATGATCCTCTGCTACTCGCGGTATCTCTACATCGAGTTTACCCGCTCCATGGCGCTCTCCACGCTGATCCGCTGCCATCAAAATGCCTTCGCCTTCTTCGGCGGTTGGACCAAACGCATCCTTTACGACAACATGCGGCAGGTGGTCGTCGGACCCAACCGCACCAACGCCCGCTTTCTCGACTTCAGCCGCCACTACGGCTTCGAGCCCAAGCGGCACCGGCCTTACCGGCCGCGGACCAAAGGCAAGGTTGAGCGCACCGTCGGCTACGTGCGCACCAGCTTTCTCAACGGCCGGACTTTTGCCGGACTGGATGACCTCAACGGCCAGGGCCGCCAGTGGCTCGGCCAGGTCGCGAACGTCCGCCTCCACGGCACCACTCAGGCGCGACCGTGCGACCGGCTGCTGGAGGAAACGCTGATCCCGGTCACCGGCCTCAACCTTTACCAGATCTGCCGGACCGACGACCACGACCGCACGGTCGGGGCCGAAGCGCTGGTGCGCTTCGACAACAGCGTCTATTCGGTGCCGGCCCGTTTTGTCGGCACCCGCGTCAGTGTCGACGCCGGCGCCTCGTTCATCATCATTCGCTGCAAGCATCTGATCGTGGCCGAGCACCCTCGCGCCACGGCCGCGGGCCAGCGCATTGAAGCGCCCGCGCACGTCAAGGAACGCTGGGAACGGTCCCTGCGCCCGCCCGTCGCCCTGCCGCCCCTGGGCTGCCATGTGAGCTTCACCGAAGCCGTGCAGGTCCGCTCCCTTCAGCTCTACGCGGAGGTCACCCAATGAGCGTCAACTACGAACAACTCGCCGCCGATGGGCTGGAGCAGATCGGTGCCACCACGGCCCGCGGCCAACTCGACCAGATCGCCCAACAGGCCGCCGCGGCCAGCTGGTCCTATTCCCACTTCCTGGGCCGGCTCCTGGAGCCCGAGCTGGCAGCCCGCCGCCAGCGCGTCATCGACACCTGCCTGCACTTCTCCGGGCTGCCCTGGCAGAAGCGCGTCAGCGATTTCGACTTCTCCTTCCAGCCTTCGATTGATCGCACGCTGATCGAGGAACTGGCCACCGGCCGCTTCATGAACGAAGGCCGCAACGTCATCTTCCAAGGCCCGCCGGGCGTCGGCAAGACCCACCTCGCCATCGCCCTGGGCCTCGCCTGCTCCGAGGCCGGACACCGGCTACTGTTCCTCACCGCCCTCGACCTCGTGCGCCGCATGAAGCTGGCCTTCGCCCAGAACCGCATGCCGCATTACATGAAGATGCTCACGACGCCCAAACTCCTCATCGTCGATGAAGTCGGCTACCTGGGCCTCGATACCCAACAGGCCTCGCTGCTCTTTCAGGTGGTCTGCGTCCGCTACGAAAAGCAGCTCTCCACCATCATCACCTCCAACAAGGCCTTCTCCGATTGGGGCCAGGTCTTTGCCGGCGACCCCATCATGGCCTCCGCCGCCCTCGACCGGCTCCTGCACCGCGCCACCGTCATCAACATCAAGGGCGACTCCTACCGCATGCGCGAAAAACGCCAGGCCGGCCTTTTTCCCGGCGCCGTCGCCCTTGACCCTCCCCCAACCAAAGGACTCCCCAACACCAAAGCCAAACCGCCCCGCAAATGATTTCACCAGGGGGTGGGTCAATTCTAGACGGGCGAAAGTGGGTCAAATCTCAACGGGCGTTGACAACCGGGCTCGGCTACGAGATTTGATGCCTCCGGCTGAAAAGCCCGGGAGCGCGGGAGCGGCAGGCGTCTCTGCCTGCCGGCACTGAGCAAGTCGAAGTGCCGGATGGCGGCTATCCCAACGGCGCGGAGGCCGGTGGCTCCGGCCAGACCCCGCCGCTTACGACTCGAACGACCCCGCCTGCTTGAGCAGCGACTTTTCCAGGCTGCCACACACCAGCTGGCATAACTTGGCGATACTCGGGTCACTGATCCGGTAATAGACCTGCAGCCCCTCTTTCCGGCGGTCGAGGATGTGCGCGGCGATGAGGGTCTGGAGGTGACGGGAGACATTGGCCTGCGTGCCCTCGGTCGCCTCCACCAGCGCGGTCACGTTCTTTTCCCCCTTGAACAGCGCCTGGATCAGCCGCAGCCGCATCGGCTCGGCCAACACGGCAAAGCGGTGGGCGACGATCGCGAGGGCCTGGTCATTGAGCGGCAGGGCGCGGGACATGCTTCCATCAAAGAG
>JANMVS010000379.1:0-2752 GCA_031392885.1 Verrucomicrobiota bacterium | reverse complement strand
ACGGTCGCGATGATGCGCTCCTCGCCGGTGAGGACATTCGCGAGTCTCAACTGCCCGCGCACGGCGGCGGTGAATTCGTGGATTTCCGCCCACACCGGGGAAATCGCCAGACAGGATTTCCCGGTCCGCACCGTCCGGACGTAGTCGGCCGCCGCTTCCCGCCAGAGTCCGGCCCCTTCCGACAATTCGCGCACGGAGCCAAGCCGGTTGAACTCGTTGAAGGCCCCGAAGGCATCGCCGCGCGCCAGCCGGGCCACGACGTTCCGGTAGGCCGGGTCCACCTGCCGGCGGATCTCGGTCAGGTGGAAGACCGGTGCCCGGGCGAATTCCTGGAGACAGCGCAGTGCGTCGCCGGCCTCGATGGCGCCATGCTGCTTGGTGTCGCCCACGAGCAGGAGCCGGTTGTCGTTGCGGGCGGCGAGCCGGCAAAGGTCGCGCATCTGGCGGACGGAAATGAGCCCGGCCTCATCGACCAGCAGCACCCGGCCCTTGGTGGCCCGCTGCATCGCCTCGTTGGCGAGCAACTGCTGGAGCGTATCGGCCTCCGCCGTCAGGTCATGGCGCAGAACATCGGCCGCGCCTGACGACGGCGCGCAGCCGAAGACCCGTCCACCGGCCTGTTCGATGCCAGCGACCACGGTCTTGAGGCAGGTTGTCTTCCCCGTGCCGGCGTCACCTTGCAGGATGACAACGCCCGAAGAGGAGCCGAGCACGTCGCGGACGGCCTCAGTCTGGTCTTTACCCAGTCCTTTGATGGCCGGCACCGCACCCAGCCGTTTGTGACCTTTGCGCTGCGCACTGGCCCAGCCGGTGAATTCCGTCTCCGCTTCCAGTCCAGCGCGCGAGGCGATCTCCTCGTCAACCCGGAGCAGTTCGCCGGAACGCTCGCGACTGGCCAAGGCTCGCCTCAGCGCGTCCAGCGCCACCTGTCCCCGGCCAGCGATGAGAGACTCGCGGAGCAGCAGGCGGTCATCCACGACCGATTTGCGCTCGAAGACATGCGCCTCCGCCGACCGGATGGCCTCCAGCGGGGTGATGGGATCAACCTTGGCCGGACGGCCACGGGCTGCCGCAACCACGGCCCGCAGGGTTTCCAAGTGTGGGTCGGCTTCGGCCAGCCACCCCTCCCGCAACGTCGCGGCCGTCGCAGCGGTCTTTTCGGCCCGGCTGCGCACGGTGATGGCCTGAAGCTCATCCTGGGACTTGGCGCCGGTCTCTGCGGCCTGCCGGAGAATCTCGCGACGGCGTTTGCTGAACATTTCCCGCAATTCAGGCGGAACTCCCTTCACGGCAAAACCAATGCGCCGGCCAGGCTCAAGCTCGTAGCCGGCGGCGGACATCAATGCCGCGAGCTTGTTGTAGCAGACCTCCCGGAGATAGCCCTGATGCCGGAAGAACCCGGACGGCTGGACGCTCTTCCAGCGGGCCTCGGTTTCATCGTAGGTGAGGTTCATGATGCACACATGGGTGTGCAACTGCGGGTCGAGCGCCCGGTTGGCATCGTGGGTGACCACGGCCGCCACCATCGAGCCGGTGCGACGGTCGGCATTCTGGCCGCCCTGCCGCACGCGGGTCGCGGTCAGGGCCTCCATTTCCCGAAGGGTCTCCACGACGGCCTCCTGCCACCAGCGGCCGATCCGCTCGTCGCCGCCCACAAGGTGTAGCACCGAAACATCCTTGGGCGGGGAGATCTGCCCAAAGTAGCAGACGCGACGGTTCTCGCCCTTGTCCCGGACCATAAGCTTTACGTCGGTCACGGGGTGCAGCCCGGCGCACAGGTTCTCGAAATGTGCGAGCTGGCACGGCCCCGACAACCCCAGCCGTTTCGCACCGCTGCCCAACCAGGTCATCTCCACCTGACCTTCCTGGGTCAGGTAGTCGCCCACAGCCATGTGCTCGCGGAAATACTCCACGGCACCGCTAACAAGGACACAGGGTTTATCGAATCTGACCATGCTTATACCCATATCTAAAACCCATACTTTTACTAGCAATAATGCCCGAGGGATCACTGAATGGGCTAAAAACCATCATTTGAGTGAACCATCCGGCACATATGGAAACTCAGCTGATAAAGTCCACGATGACACTGAGTATGAGCGGCACCAGCCGCACTTTCTACCTATAAAATCAAGGACACGCCACCCCTAACGTCCGTTAGGAGAATCTCGCTCCGCTACCACTCAACCACTACTCCGCCACTACTTCATCGCTACTCGCGTGGCGGGGGCAGGATATTACTTTTCGTTTTACTTAAACCCATACGCATGTAAATTCTGAGGCCGATGACAGAAACCACCGAACTTCACGCCCGCCTGATGGAGGACGCCCAGGGTTACGACCCGGCCGCCCACACGCGCGGTCTGCTCGCCCCCTACCGGGACGTGCTGCTCCTGTGGCGGACGAAGTTCATGAGCTACGAGCAAATCGCGGCGACCCTGACCAAGCACGGGATCAAGGTATCGCCTGCCGGCGTGGGCGTGTTTTGCCGGCGGACCTTCACCAAATCCGAGATTTCAAGGGAGCGTCACCGGCTCGGGCTGGCGACGACCAAGGGACCGGCCGCGACCGCTTCGAGCTCCAGGGGGCTCTCCGCGGTCGCGAAACCGGCGGCTCCGGTGCCACCGGGCAGACGCGGACCCAAGGTCGCCCGCGACGACTACTGTCCATGCCCACCAAGCGCATCATCCTGTTTCCCCAGGACACGGGCGGTATCGGCAAGAGCTTTGTCGCCACCTTGCTCTATGACCAT
>JANMVS010000456.1:0-4205 GCA_031392885.1 Verrucomicrobiota bacterium | reverse complement strand
CGTAGGACTGGATGTTGACGCCAAAAAAGTTGAGGCCATCAACGCCGGGCGCAGCTACATCGAGCACATCGAGAGCGACACCGTGAAGAAGATCGTCGGCGAAGGTCATCTCTCCGCCTCCACCGACTTCGCGCGCGTCAGGGACATGGACGCCATCATCATTTGCGTGCCCACGCCGCTCAACAAAAACCGCGAGCCGGACATCTCCTACATCCTCCAGACCGGCGTGAGCATCGCGCCGCACTTGCAGCGCGGCGCGCTCGTCTCGCTCGAATCCACCACCTACCCCGGCACGACGGACGAGGACCTGCGCGCCGTCATCGAGCAGGGCTCCGGTCTCAAGGCGGGAGTGGACTTTCACCTGGCCTTCTCCCCCGAGCGCGAGGATCCGGGCAACCCGAGCAGCGTCGTTGCCACCATCCCCAAGGTCGTGGGCGGATACACCCCGGCGTGCCTAGCCAAGGCGATCGCCCTTTACTCCATCGCGATCAAGACCCTCGTGCCTGTCTCCTCCTGCCGGGCGGCCGAGGCAACCAAGCTCCTCGAGAACACCTTCCGCAGCGTCAACATCGCCTTGGTCAACGAGCTCAAGGTCGTCTACACCGCGATGGGCATCGACGTGTGGGAGGTCATCAACGCGGCCAAAACCAAGCCGTTCGGTTTCATGGCGTTTTATCCCGGACCGGGTCTCGGCGGACACTGCATCCCGATCGATCCCTTCTACCTCACGTGGAAAGCCCGCGAATATGGCCAGCACACGCGCTTCATCGAGCTCGCGGGCGAAATCAACACGGCCATGCCGGATTACGTCATCCAAAAGGTGGCCGAGGCGTTGAATGAGCGGGCCAAATCAATCAAAGGCAGCCGCATTCTCGTCCTTGGCCTGGCCTACAAGCCAAACGTGGATGACGACCGCGAGTCGCCCAGTTACGTGCTGATGGAAATGCTGAAGCATCGCGGCGCGGACGTGGCGTACCATGATCCCTACGTCCCCGTGATCCGGATGACCCGCGAGCATCCGCAATGGGCCGGCATCAAGTCGGTGGACTGGAGTCAGAAGACGGTAGCCGGTTTCGATCTCGTCCTCCTCGCCACCAACCACGCGAACGTCAACTATCAGGAACTGGCCGACTGGTCGCCCTGTATCGTGGACAGCCGCAATGCTATGAACGTGATCAAGACCAAGCCCGGCCAGGTGTGGAAGGCATGACCGATACAGTTTTTTACCACGGATTCCACGGATAAAAACTGATAAAGGTAGGGCGTGACCGCCGGGCGCGCCGTCAGGGTCTGCACGGACGGCCCGGCGGTCCGTCCCTACCTCGATTCTCTGCGTTCTCTGCGGCCTCCTGTAAACTGAATTGGATCTCCGATTTCAACTGCGTCTGCTGGGCTCAGAACGTAAACTCCTCCTTGCCTCCCGGGAAGCCTGCGCAATATTCGCTCCATGCCCCGCGCCCTGCTGCCCGCCCTCCTGCAATTGCCCAAACGCCAGCGGTTGGAAATCGCCGAGCGTCTGTGGCTTTCTATCGCCGCCGATTCCAGTCGGTCAGTTCCCGCCAGCCACCAGCGGATTCTGACCCAGCGACTGGCCGATTACCGATCCGGCAAGAGCAAGCCGATTTCCCATGCCGAACTGATGCGGCGCGTGCGGGCGACATGAGGATCAAGCCGGTTGACGCGCTGCCCGAAGTCGCCGGGGATCTGGCGACCGCCGCCGCCCACTACCAATCCTGGCGGACCGACGGCCAAGAGCATATTCTGCAAAAATATGACGAGACGGTAAGCTGGATTGCTTGGAATCCCGACCAGTTTCCCCGTTGCCGTTTTGGTGGCGTCCGCCGGGCCATTCTCAAGCAGTCGTATTACATCGTTTATTTTCTTGATGAAGCGAAACGCAGTCTCGTGCTGGCGGTGCTGGACGGGCGGAGAAGCCCCGCCGTGATCAAGCGCCTGCTCCACCAGCGAACCCGGCGCAGTGACTGATCGATGGCTCAGCCTTGCCTTTATCCCGATCCAATCCGTGCCACTTGTCGGGCCATAGGCTTGGCGACGGCTGATCCGTGGTAAACAACTCCGTGGTTTGAATCGCCGCGGCGGAGCGGGCCGCTCCGCCCTACCTCAGACATCGACATTCGCGGACGGCTCGTCGGGACGACTCGCCCTACCGCCCACCGTCTACCGGTCTCCGCCCACCGGCCACCGTCCCTACCTCATGTCTCCGCGTTCTCTGCGGCCTCCTGTAAATTATGTCCTGCTCGTATCCAACAACCGGCGAATAGCTTCCGTAATTAAAATCGACATTGTTACCCTAAGCGCTTAGCACTTCAGCGTGAATCACACAGCTTTCAGCCGAAAGGGCGGCAAGGTCCGATCGCAGGCGAAAACCGCCGCCAACCGGACCAAGGCAGTGGAATTTTGGAACGCGGTGCGAGCGGGCATGCGACCAGCACCCCAGCGTCGGCGCGTGCCACCGCCCCCTGAGGTCATTGCGAGGTTGCTGACAGGGTATTGTTGTCAGGCCGGCATCAACCGCTTGGAAGCCTTCGGCTCGACCGCGCGCGGTGCAGCCCGGCGCGGTAGCGATGTCGATTTGCTCGCATCCTTCGCCAGCAATCCCGGCCTGCGTTTTTTTACGATGGAGGACGAGATGGCCGCTATTCTGGGCGTGCCGGTGCATTTGCTGACCCGTGATTCGGTGGAGCGGATGACCAACCCGTACCGACGCGAGTCAATCCTCACGGACGCGAAGATAATCTATCATGCCTAAAGTCGCGCCCAAAACCCAGGACGCCTACCTGTACGACATGCTGGAGGCCGCGCGGCTTATTCAGGGCTACCTGGCGGGAGTTTCCTTCGAGGAGTTCTGGCATAATAACGAGAAACGCGACGCCGTGTCGCTGCGAATTTCCGTCCTGGGTGAGTCCGCGCACAAGATCGACCAGGCGACCGAGGCCGCCGTGCCGGGCATCCCCTTCAAGGGCCTTCGCGGGATGCGCAACCACATCGCCCATGACTACGGGGCGGTGGATTTCAAAATCGTTTGGGCGGTCACACAGGAGGAGGTTGAACCGCTGATTGCCGCGTTGGAGGCATATTTCAAAGGGCGCCCGCCGAGGATCCAGCCCCAGCCCGGCCAAGAATAACTTCTAAGCCAACAATGCAGATGAATTTCACCACGAAAAACGAAACACACGAAATGATGATGTTAGGAGAAAACGCGGAAGGAGTGGTTACACTGAACAGTGAAGTCCGAAATGGTTCTAAATTCCTTCTGAAGGCAGGTATTCCTTTCGTGTCTTTAGTGTGTTTGGTGTGTTTGGTGGTGACCTCCTATTGCATGAGTCCGGTTTAGTAGCCTTGACTGTCTCCGTCCACCGTCTCACCGCCTACCGCTCGCCGCGCCGTAGCCCATCGGGCGAAGGCGGGTCCCCCTTCCCCCTTCCCCCGCCCCCATGCTTTCCCGTCTTATCCACCGCCGCACCATTTGGTGGCCGACTTGGCCCGGCTGGCTGCTGCTGCTTGCCATTTTTGCCATTCCCACCGCGCTCTGGTGGTTCCGGGGTGAGGCCTATCTCTCGCTGACTGAGCGCCAGCCCGCCGATGTGCTCGTGGTCGAGGGCTGGATCGGGATTGAGGGCATCCGCGCGGCCAAGGCTGAATTCAAACAGGGCGGATATCGTTACGTCGTGGCGACCGGCGGCCTGACCGGTGAACCGTGGGACGTACGCCGGTGGAGCTACGCCGCGGAGGCTGAGGAGCAATTGCTGCGGATGGGCGTGGCCAGGGACCGGGTGATCCTCGCGACACCCAAGGACACGGAGGTTCAGCGCACCTTCGAATCGGCCTTGGCGGTGCAGGCGGCGCTGCGAGCGAAAGGGATTCAGGCCGCGGGCATCAATGTGTTCACCCGGGGGCCCCATGCCCGGCGCAGCCGGTTGATATTCGCCAAGGTCCTGGCTTCGACAAACGGCGTCGGTGTCATTGCCTGGGCTCCCCCCGGTTCTGAGCACGATCCCTGGTGGAAATCCAGCGAGCGAGCGGATGATCTGCTCAAGGAAACCGCCGGGTATTGGTTCGAGCTCCTGCTGAACTCCGGCCGGCGCTCGAATGTCCCGCCTCCGGCCAGGCCCTGAAAATGCCATCATAGCCACAGAAGGCGCAGAAGGCACAAAAGGATGGAGGTAGGGCGAGTCCTTCCGCCG
>JANMVS010000394.1:0-2249 GCA_031392885.1 Verrucomicrobiota bacterium | reverse complement strand
CAAGGAAATTGCCCGCCTCCTCGAATGCTCCGTCGGCGCCGTCAAGGTCCGCGCCCACCGCGCCCTCAAGGATCTGCGCGAGGTCTATTTCAAAATCAGAAAGGAAAGAGCCGCCTAGGCTGCCTGCCTCGCGGGATCACTCTTCCACCAATTTAACCACTCCACCCGAGGATTCACCATGAACTGCACCCGTGTCCAGGAATGCTTCATCGATTATCAGGACGGCTCGCTGCCCGCGGATGATTCCGCCCAGCTCCGCACCCATCTCGCCAGCTGCCCCACGTGCCAGCGCGAATGGTCCGCGCTGCAGGAAATCACGCGCAAGCTCGACGCCCTGCCCGCCGCGGAACCCAGCCCGCGCCTCCAGGAGCAATTCTACGCCATGCTTGAGACGCACCAGCGCGCGGCCGACGCGCCCAGTCCGTTTGTCCTCGCCCGCGGCCGGATCGACCGGTTTTTTGCCACCCTGCTGCCGTCCCAACCGGCGTTGCAATTCGCCCTCTCCCTCGCGCTGCTGCTCGGCGGCTTGTTCGCCGGCCAGCGTTTTCTGGCCCCGGCGGCGGTCATCGTCCCCATCGACAACTCCGCCAAGGAGGAACTCGCCGCCGTCCGCGCCCAGATGAACTCCATGGGCCAGCTTGTCACCTACTCGCTGCTCCAGCAGCAATCCACCAGCGACCGCATGCGCACCGTGCTTGCCACCATGGAGCTGAAGAGCCCCGACCGAAATGTCCTCACGGATCTCGTCGGCTCGCTGGCTTTCGATCCCTCGATCAATGTCCGGCTGTCCGCCGTCGAGGCGTTGACACCGCACGCGGACGAAGCGTTGGTCCGCGCCGGCGTTCTCACCGCCCTGCCGCGCGAAAGCGCCCCGTTGGTCCAAGTCGCCATGATCGAACTCCTGGCCGGCGCCCGCGAAGCCGCCGCCAAACCGGTCTTTGAAAAACTCAGCCGCAACGAAGCGCTCGACCGCAACGTCCGTGATGCCGCTCGCCGTGCCCTCGCCGTGCTGCGTCTTCCCACCCCGTCCGAGGGCAAACCCACCGCCACGCTCAAGTCTAATCCTCTCCCCACTTTAACATGAAAACCATCAGCTATCCCCCTCTGCTCCGCCTCCTGCTCGCCGCCTCCTTGGCCCCCTTCGCCCTGACCCGGGCGCACGCGGACGACGAAGGCTCGACCGCCACCGTCACCCTCTCCGCCCCCGGCAAACCCGCCACCCTCCGGATCGACATGCCGTGGGCCGATATCCACATCGTCGGCATCGACGGCCATGTCGTCACAGTCGAGTCCACCATCTCGCAAAAAGACGCCAAGTCCACCCGGAGCGACGGCCTGCGCCGGCTCGACGACGAAATCAGCTTCGAGCTCACCGAAAAGGACAATGTGGTCAGCCTGCGGCTCGCGGGGGACAACCCCTGGGCCAATCACGACGCCGAATTCAAGATCTCGGTGCCGCGGGCCATGGCACTCGATGTGAAAACGGAGGCCGGTGGCGACCTCACGGTCAAGGACATCACGGGCGACATTGAAATCAACAACATGAATGGTGAGATCATGCTCGAGGGCATCACCGGCTCGACCGTCGTGAACACCATGAACGGCGAAGTGCGCGCCATCTACGCCAAGGCTCCCCAAAAACTGGTCTCGATCACGTCGATGAACGGGGAGATCGACCTGCGCGTGCCGGCCGACACCAAGGCCAACGTCCGCCTCCGTACCCACAACGGTTCCATCATGACGGATTTCGACGAGGCGGTGCTCAAGACCAAGTCCGAAGGCCGGGCCTCCGGCTCCAGCAATAACTACGGCAGCGAAGCCGGCCGGAACGCGGCCGAGGCCGTCCGGATGGCCATGCAAGTCGCACGCGATGTCGCCCAGGAAGTCAGCCGGGAAGTTAAACGGGAAGTCGAGCGCGCCCACAAGGAAGCCGCGGAAGCGGCAGTCGCCGCCCACGAACAGGCCGTCGAGCTCTCCCACAAGGAGCTGGCGGAAAGGGATGCCAACCCGCATGCGGCGCCCCTCGCTGAACCGTCGGCCCCGCATGCCCCCCGGTCTCCGCGGCCCCCGATGCCGCCGATCACCGGCGGCAAGATCGTCAGCGGCACCCTCAATGGGGGCGGCGTCGACATCAAGATCTCCACCATGAACGGCGAGATCACCCTGCGGCAGACGAAGTAAGTTCCGCATCCGGCCGGTTTTCACCAAACGGTGGAACCCGGCCGCTGGACGGGTTGGTGGGAGCTCAG
>JANMVS010000386.1:0-3529 GCA_031392885.1 Verrucomicrobiota bacterium | reverse complement strand
CTTCATGGCTGAAGTGCAGGGCCAGCGTGACGGTTCGTTCCTGCTGATCGAGAATCACTGCCCGATTTGCACCGCAGCCAGCGTGTGCCCCAAGCTATGCGATGCGGAGATGGAAGTCTTCCATGCCGTTCTTGGCGAGGGCGTCACCATCGAGAGAGTGGAGCACATGTTGGCCGGTGCCCGGCGCTGCGTTTACCGCATTCGGACTGGCTAGAGTTGAAGGCCCGCCGCCCGGACCACGTCGACACGCGACCGAATCGAGTGCGGCTGTGGCTCTTTCGGACTTCCAGCGTCCTGATTCGAGGACGCGCTTTGGGCCGTCAAGGAAGACGTGGCCCCATGCGAGCCACTGCGCCTGTCGGTGTGCGGCCACACGCACAGGGAGGCGACGAAAGCGCCGTTCGGCAACCACATCGGCTAGCCGCATGGTCGAAAGCGAACCGTGTCGGTGCGGGTGACGCAGAGTTCAATTGAACAGCCGCGATGCTGCCGGCGAATTTCTGTCCAAAGATTTGCCACGGATTTGCCAGCGGCACCCATTTATACCAATCGCTATATGGTAATAGACTCTAGATTGGAGCGCCAGAGTTTACCTGATCGGAGAGCCAAGTGTGGATGAGGGAGGAGACGGCGGCCGGGGTGGACCAGGGCCGTGCCGCAGCGGCGAGGTGATCCTCCAGGCGTCGGAGCGTGGGATAGAGCCGGTTGGCGACGGCGGCTTTGAGCAGGCCGCCGAAGCGTTCCACGGGGTTGAGTTCCGGGCAGTAGGGCGGCAGCGGCAGAAGCCGGAGGTTTTTCGGCAGCCGCGCGTCGTCGATCGGCAGGTGGAAGCCAGCTTGGTCCTGAATGACCACGTGCAGCGCCTTGGGGTCGGAGTCGGCGATCTGTTTGAGGAAGAGCGCGTGGATGTCCCGGTCGATGGCCGGGGTGAAGAGCAGTTCGACCCGGTTTTCGCCGTCCACCTCCAGCGCCTCGTGCAGGTAACCCCATTGATACTTGGTGGCGTAGGGCGCATGCACTCGCACGCCGCGCCGGCCCCAGACCCGGCGGATCACCGGGAGCAGTCCGTAGCGGTGTTCGTCCAGCACCCACAGTCGCACGGGCTGGGCGGGCGCGGGGCCCGCGACGGCCGTCAGCCGCGCGGGCAGCTCAAGCTTGAACTGGGCGGCCTTGGCCGGGTCTTTTTTGGCGTGCGATTTGCGCGGCACCTTCAGCTTTCCGCCGATCCGGCGCAACAGCTGGAGCACCCCGCTCTCGGTCAGGTTTTTTCGCGTGCGTTTTTTGATCCACGCCTGCGCATCCCTCGCTTGCCGGAACTGGCCGGCCTCCAAGCGCTCGATCAGTTCTGCGGCCACCGCCCCGCGCACCGTCGGCACCGGTCCGCCGCCGTGGCCGCGTTGCAGCAACCCGGCCACTCCGCCGGCGACGACCTTGTCCCGGTAGGTAAACACGGTCTGCCGGCTCACGTCGGCCACCCGCATGATTTGCGCCACCGTCAGTTCGTGCTGCGCGATCAGCCTCACCACGAGCAGGCGCCGGCGCGCCCACTCCTCCTGCGGCTGCGCCCATGCCGCCTCGATCTCCGCCACCACCGTCGCGCCCAGTTCAGGTAAGTTACGTCCCATCCGCCCATCCTTTACCCTTAAAGCCAGAATTTACAGTCTAATCTCATCTAGCGTTTGGTATCAGACCTACCGCGAATAAAAAAAATCCGCTCACTCCTCCAACTCGACGTTCCAGTAGGCGACGTCGAGGAAGTCCTTCCATTTTTCATGGCCGTGGTTGCCGAGGACCAGCGAGATCACCGGCCGCCACTTCGGGCGCACCGGCTTGCGAATGAGCCGCATGTGCGCTTCGTGCGGCAAGCGGTTCGCCTTGCGCGAATTGCACCTTACGCAGGAGCACACGATATTGTCCCACGTGGTCTTGCCGCCGTAATGCCGCGGAATCACGTGATCCAGATTGAGCAGCTCCCGTTCGAAATTGTGGCCACAATACTGGCACTTGTCCTTGTCGCGCTCAAAGACGTTGTTACGCGTCAATTTCAGCTCCTTGCAGGGCAGCTTGTCAAAATAGGTCAGCAAAATCACCCGGGGCAGCCGGATGCTGCGGCTGATCGTGTGCACGGTCTCGAGTGCCTCGATCGGGGGATTGAAGACCGAAAAATCGATCCAATCCATCAGCGAGTAGGTAAGGAACGCTTCCTCGGTCTGGTGGACGACCTGCGCGTGCTCGCGGGCCAGCAGCCCGAAGGCGCGACGGGCCCCAATAATGTTCACCGCCTGCCAAAGGCGGTTCAACACGAGCACCGGCTGATCGAGGGCGGCTTCCATGGGCGACGAGGCTTGAGAGATACGGGTGCGCCAAAGCCCTGTCAAGTAGGAGGCCGGGCCGCTTACTGCGGTTCGCCTGATAGCCTGACTGATTGGATCGGGTGGAGGGTCCGTCTCCCGACGGACCGCGGCCCGTCGCGCCGTTGTTTGGCGCAACAAACCCGGTGTTTGTCCGGGCCGTCGCCCGGCAAAGGAGACGGGCCCTCCAAAAGCCATCTGCGTCCAGACCGCCAGGCGTCAGTCTATCTAGCGATCCTCAATCGGCGGCGCCGGGGGCAACCACGGTCACCTTGAGTGACTGATTTTTCACGCGGATCCCCGCCAGCTTGGCGACGACCGCCTCGACATGTTCGTCCGCCACGTCGACATGAGTGTGGTCCTCGTGAATATCGATCGCGCCGACGATGTTCGCCGGCAAGCGGGTGACTCCCGCGATCTTCCCGACGAGGTCGGCGGGCGTGACCAGGTGCTGACGGCCGATGTTGAATGAAACGGGCGTGAAGCCGGGCTCGCGGCCGGTGCGGGGCTTGCGCTCATAGGTGCGTTTCTGGGCGGCAAACTTATCCCCCGAAGGCGCAAAACCGGCGGGTTTGCCGGAAAATTCCTTGGGATGTACTGCCTTGGCTGGAGGGCCCGCGTCCCTGCGGGCCGGGCTGGGGGAAGCGGTCCGCTGGGACGCGGACCCTCCACTCTGCTGCGTCGCCGGCCGCGGCGGCTCATTGGCCGCGACGGCCGTCGGGGCCGGCCGGACCGCCTCATTGGCCGCCACCCGTTCCGCCTTGGATTTCGTCGGTGGCTTGGCGGGTTCCGCGGCGTCGCCTTGCATCAAATGGATCAGCGCCGACGCGATGTCGGTGCTGGTGTAGCCCTGCTCCAGCAACCGGTCGATCATCTGGTCGTGCGACCGGAATTTCTTTTCGTCAAGCGTGGCGCGCAGCTTCTCAAAGAACACATTGCCCTTTGCCTCCTCCACCTCGTCCATCGAGGGCACCCGCTCGCGCCGGATCTTGATCCGGCCATAATGGATCATGTTCTGCATCTTGTAGAGCTCGCGCCCGGCCACGAACGTAAAGGCCATGCCCTTCTTGCCCGCGCGACCGGTGCGGCCGATCCGGTGCGTGTAATCCTCGGCGTCGTTCGGCAGATCGAAGTTGAACACCACCTCGAGGTCGTCGACATCGAGGCCACGGGCGGCG
>JANMVS010000364.1:0-9457 GCA_031392885.1 Verrucomicrobiota bacterium | reverse complement strand
CTGGCACAAGTCCGAGGTCTGGCTTGTCGGCTATGATTATTTCTACCAAAGCGGCAACGACCCCGCGTGGCTGCTCTTCACCGCCCGCGCGATGAATTCCATTTTCGGGGCCGCCACCGTGCTGCTGGTGTTTTTCTGGTCGCGCGGGCTCTGGGGCGAAATGGGCGCGCTGATTTCCGCCACCTTCTGCGCGCTGTGCCCGACCATGCTGGCGCACAGCGGCCTGGCCACCTCGGACATGTGCATGGCGTTTTTTTTGCTCGCCGCCTCGGGTGCCTACTGGTGGCACCTGCACGATGGCCGGTGGCGCATCTGGTGGCTGAGCGCGGCCCTGCTGGGGCTGGCCGCCGTGGCCAAATATACCGCGGTGCTGCTGCTGCCGCTGGCGCTGGTGATGGCGGCGGTGCGGGTTTTCCGCCCCGATCCGCTGACCCTGGGCGGGGGCACATTCCGGACACCCCTGGGCCGCTTGGGGGCCATCGCCGTCTCCACCGCGGCCCAAGGCCTGGTCGCCGCGGCCGTGATCTGGACGTTTTTCGGTTTTCGTTTCAGCGTCTTCAATCCCGCGCTGCCCCCGGGTGAATTCAACCTGCCGTGGAGCTTCGTGCTGTCCTTCGGCGGACTGAAGGCGCAGCTGATAGAATTCTGCCGCACGGCGCACTTGCTGCCCGAGGGCTGGCTTTACGGACTGGCCTTTGTGCTCAAGCACGCCGAGGCCCGAGGCGCGTTCCTCGATGGCGACTACAGCATCTTCGGTTGGGTGGAGTTTTTCCCGAAGACTTTTCTCTACAAGACACCGCTCTCGCTGCTCGCCGGGCTGGCGGCCAGCACCTTGCTGCTGACCCTGCGCCTGCGGAAGGCTTCCGGGGCGCAGTTTGGGCGCTACTTCTACCGGGTCACGCCCCTGCTGGCGCTGTTCGCCGTTTACTGGCTGTTCTCCCTGACGAGCCACCTGAACATCGGCCACCGTCACATCCTGCCCACCTACCCGGTGCTCTATGTTTTTTGCGGGGCGCTCGGGTGGGCGGTGGCCCGGGCCTGGCGGCAATCGCGCGCAGTGGGCCTCGCCGGGGCGGCGCTCCTCGCCGGGCTGATCGGCTGGCACGCCACCGTGGCGGCGAAAATCCATCCCGACTACCTGGCCTACTTCAACCCGGTGGCCGGCGGCCCGGCCGAGGGCTACCGGCACCTCGTCGACAGCTCGCTCGACTGGGGGCAGGACCTGCCGGCACTCCGCGAATGGCTCGGCGCACGCCGCCAACCCGGCGAACCCGTCTATGTCTCGTATTTTGGCTCTGATGAACCGGCCCGCTTTATTCCCGATGCGGTGCTCATGCCGCGGCTTTCCACGTTCGACCGGCCGCGCCCGTGGTATTGGTGCGAGCCCGGGCTCTACGCCATCAGCGCCACGATGCTCCAGCATGTCTACATGCCCAACCGGGCCCAATGGAACATGACGCTGGAGCGCTCCTACCAGCAGTTGCGGCTGAACGACGTCCGGTTCCGCGACCTCAAGGCCCACCCCGAAAAATCCGCCGAACTCATGGGCGACATCACCCCCGGTGAATGGAGCACGGCGTGGGCGCTCTACGAGCAGCTGCGCTTCGCCCGCCTGTGCACCTATCTGCGTGTGCGCCCGCCGGACGGCATGGCCGGCTACTCTATCCTGATTTATCGCCTCTCCCGCGAGGAACTCGCCGCCGCGCTCGAAGGTGACACTCGCACCCTCGCCACCGCGATCGAGCGGGCCGCAGCGCAACCCCGGCACTGAGACCGCCGCCGGCGCCTCACGGCACCAGGCGGACTTCCAGCAGGGCCGGAGGCGCGCCTGCCCCGGGCTTCGGGAAGTCGACGGTGATCAATGAGACTACATCCGCCGGAAGCGGAACTTCCAGCCGGCGGCGCGCCCCGGGCGGTAGGGTGTCGGTGAATTGGCTGAGCGGGGTGCGCAAGACGAAGGGCGTCGCGGTGTCACCGGGGTTGATCAGCTCCAGTTTCACGGGTTGGTCGCCCCAAGTACGCACCAGCAACTCGCGCCGCCACGCCGTGTCCGTGCCGGTCAACCGGTTGCGGTAGAGCAAGGGCACCGGTCGTTCGCCCGCGCCCAGCACGCGATAGGCGGCGAGGCTGAATGCGTGGCGTTCGTCACCCTCGTAGAGCCAGATCCGGCCCATGACCGCGCCTTCGCGGCCGATGAATTTTGCCGCCGGCACAATCAGCCAACCGTCACCGGCGCGCACGGCGTCCTCCGCCAGCGCCGCCGTGAGCGCGGACAGGCGCAGCGGAACCACAGGTCGGAGCGGTTCCTGCCGGTAAAATGCCGCCAGGGGCAGATTCATCGGCAGGGCCGGGCGCAACGGCGCGGCGGTCCGGTCCAGTCCGGCCGACCAGTCGCGCCAGTTCTGGTAGAGATAAAATCCCACCGACTGCGCAGGACGCACCACTGCGGGCCAGCCCGACTGGTAGGTGTTGAACAGGCCTGCGCCAAATCCATGAACGCTGGCCGCCGCGACCAGCGTCCAGGCCGCCACCTGCGGCAGGCGCGGCAGTTTGTCCAGCCACCATGCGACCAGCACCGCCAGCCAGGGCGTCGCCAGCACGACAAAGCGGAACAGGTAGGGATTCCATTGCACGCGCCAGTGCATGAACCCGACAAAGGCCGTGCCGGCCGCCGCCCAGACCAGCGCGAGTTCCCCGTCCGGGGTCCTGCGCCGCCGCCATGCCGCGATCACCGCCACGAGGCCGAGGCCCGGGAGCAGCACACCGGTCGAGGCGACATCGGCGTCCGGGGCCGCGACCGCGTAGATTTTTTCCAGGTTGGCGCGCCGGTTCAAATCATCGAACGCATACTGGTCCCGCTCCGGCAGGTGGCGGATGACCGTCTCACCCAGGGCTCGGATCGCCGCCCGCCCCCATGGCGGCTGCGAATTGGGTTCGCACAGCTGCGCGAACGACGAGGTGAGGTTGAGTCGCAGCTTTTCCACGGATCCCTCCAGACCCGGCGTCTTGCCATGATGCCACTCGACAAACTGCTCCGGCCCCAGCACGCCGCCGTAGGCCCGCGCATTGCGGACGAGCACCGGGCAGCACGAACACCATTGCAGCCAGCATGCCGCCGATGAGAGTTTGGGCCCACGCCGCCCATCCGGCCCGGTGCCGCCAGGCCAACCAGATCACAGCGAGCAGCAGGCCCGGGGCGAAATAGACGACCGTGCCCTTGGCCCCCAGTGCCAGACCGGCGCCCGCCCCGCCCAGCCACGAGCCCCGGCCTTTTTGCAACGCGGCGAGCCACAGGTAGAACGCCGCCGCCAGCACGCCAGCGGTGAACAAATCCGTGTAGGCCGAGGTGAATTGCGGCGTGACGTTGGCCATCCCGAAGAGCAGACCCGCCGCCCCGAGGGCTGCACAGCGGCCGAGACCGGTGAGTCGCGCCAGACCCATCGTGGCCCCCAGCGCCAGAATGCCGCCCAAGGCCTGCGCCACTGCGGCTGCCTGGTATCCCGCCGGCCTGATGGTGAGCAGCTAGGCCATCACCAGGTCCGGCACCACCGGCATGTAGTTCAGCCGAGCATCATCCGTGGCGATGACCGTGATGCGGCCGTCTTGCAGCCACTGACCCACCCGGGACAACCGGTAGGTCAGCGCATCGAACACCACCGGGTTTGAGGCAAAAGCGAGCGCGATGAACCCCGCTGCCAGCACCATCATCAGGCCGGCCAGCCACGCCTCGGCTCCAGGCGTTCGCACCACCAGCCCGATGTCCTGCATGAGCCGGCGCAGCGCCGCCCAGTCCTCGCCCGACCGTGCTCTCCGCGCCGCGCCGCACAACCCAAGCAGGGCCACATGCACCAGCAGAAAGCCCGGCTGCCCCAGCCCGCCCGTCGCCCCGAGCAAGACTCCGGCCCCGGCCACGAGCGTGAATCCCGCCAGACCCCAGGCCAGCATGCGCTCCAGCAGGCTGCGCAAGTCCTCCGCCAGCCAGCACACCAGCAGCCACGCCAACAGGGCGACAACGCCAGCATCCACGAGAAAGATTATCGGGGACGTCATGGCCGGTTGATCCGCTCAGGCGGCATGGCGTTCGCTCCACCATTCTCGCAACGTGGCCAGCGCCCCCTCCAGCAGCCAGCCGGCGAGCAGGAACATTAACAGCCAATGCAGCGGTTGCGTCCACTGCCGGAAAACCAGCTGGACGTGACCAACCCAGGCGGGGTCACGCGGCGACAGGAGGTTCACCACCACGCAAAGGCCGCCATCAAGCCAGAGACACAATCCGACCAACCCGCAGCCGAACCGGGCGGCCCAGCGTTGCCGTTCCGGCAGCGAAACGTCACCGGCCTGCCGCCACACCCACAGCGCCGGCCACAGGATGAAGATCCACCGGTAGGCATAATTTACCCCGGCAACAAAGCAGGTAAGGAGGACAATCGCTCCGAGTGCCGCCCGCAGACGCTCACGCGGCTCGCCTCGCGTCGCCAGCCCCGCTGTGACCCGGCCTAGCGTGAGGGCCATCGCACCTGCGACGATCAACAGCAATTCCGGCAAGGTGGATGCTTTGTCCTGCCAACCCAGGTCACGCCACCAGAGCGGCGCGCCCATGACATGCACCCCCGATCCCACCGTGAACCGGCCGCGATCCACTTCCGTCCAGACACTAACGAGCGCCAGGCCCGCCGCCACCAGCGCCGCGAGCAACACCGCCGGCATCCGCCTGACGGGCCGGACCCACAGGAAGGCCAGGGCCGCCGGAGCCGGAAAATATTTCAGCCCGGTGGCGAGCGCGAGGCCGGCCACACCCAGCAGCGGTCGCACCCAGCCGCTGGCAGTGGCCGCCACTCCACACCCCGCCAGCAACACGAAGATCACCAGATCATTGTTGGCCCGGTTGACCGCCAGCAGGACCGGAGGCGAAACCAGCAGCACGGCCAGCCAGAGCGCCTCGCGCCAATGGCGCGGCTGCGCGGTCGTCCACGCCGTCACTGCAAAGGCACTTACCCATGCCGTGCCGACGATAAAATTGTGCTGCCGGCCCAGCCCCAGCCCGCGGAGCGACAGCCACCAGTCGGAATACACATGGTAGCGCAGCAGCGGATCGAGGGCATTGGCCGCGTGTGGATCCGCCCCCGCCCTCACGGCGTCGAGCGCCGCCAGCAACGCATAGGAATCGAGATAGAACGTACCGTAGTCATAGATCCCAAGCATCACCAGCAGCCGCGGCCAAAGCGCGCAGCCCAGCCAAGCGACCAAGGTGAACCCGGCCAGCAGGCCGACCGGCCGGAGCGAGGCGGAGGTGTCAGGGCCGGGCAATGGGGTTGCTTTCATTTTGCCGCCAGATCCGGCTGGAGGGAAAACAGCACAAAGGTGTCGTTCAGCATCACGCCCTGCAGCCGGCCGTCCAGCTGGTGCATCGCGCCGGTGCGCGTGAGGAAATCTACGCTGGACTGGACCCGGGTCAGCAGCACGTGGGTATAACCCATCTGCCGCAACCGCGTCGCGGCCGCACCGGGGGCGGCCGGGGAAAACAGGAAGGCCACCTCGGGACTCCAGACCGGCACGACCTCCGCGCCCACAAGCCGGAAGACACCTTGCGCGGCCGCCGTCTCCGACAACACCTTGCCCTTCACAACCCGGGACGCCGCCTCCAGAAACGGTTGGTTCAGTCGCACAAAATCCCGCTGCATGCCGTAACCCGCCGTCAGCCATTCGTGCGGCGCCAACTGGTAGGGGTTGGCCGGAATGGTGCAGGCGCGCAAAGCCGCATCCGACCCCCAGAGCAGGCAGGCCAGCCACACTCCGCCCAAGTGCCGCCGCTCCGGTACCCAGCGCGCCAGCACCGCTCCGCCCCACGCGCAGCCCAGCAGCAGCAACGGGCTCAGCACCCGCATCGAGTAGAAAAGCCCACCCGCGGTGTAGGGCACCGAGGCCAGCCAGCAGGCCAAGGTCGTACCGGCCAGCGCCAGCGTGCCGGTCCCGCCCGGTTGCCGGCGCCAGAGAGCCGCACCGGCCAGCAGACCGAGCCACGCCGGCATGGCCGTCAGCAAAAACAGCCGGCCGATTTCCGCCCAGCCCGACCACTGCCGCAGCGCCGCGCCGTAGATACCAATATAACCGCGCATCCATTCGGCAAAGACCGGATTAACCGGGAAAATCCCGGCCACATCCTGGGCATAAAAGGGGTTGCCGGTGCGCAGCCAGTTGCGCAGATGCCAGACGGCCGGCAGAGCCAGCGCCCCCAGTGCAAACCACGCGGCCGGACGCCAGCCGGCCCGGGCCCACAGCAGCCAGCCGGCGCCCACCAGTGGAAAAATCAACCCGTACTCGCGCGCGCTGGCGGCCAGCGCGGCACAGGCCGCGGCCGGGATCAGCAGGTCCGTCCTACGGGTGCGTTCCCACTGCGTCAGGTAATACGCGAGCCCGCCGACCCCGAGCGCCGTGAGTCCGGTCTCCTGCCCGAGGTTCAGGGCAAACTGCAGCAGCATGGTGGCCCCGCCCAGCGCGCAGGCAAACCAGCCGCCTCGCGCTCCGCCCCACTGCCGGCCCAACGCCAGCAGCAGCGTCAGCAAACCCGCGAGTTGCAGCAGCACCGGCAGGGCGGTCCAGATTTTCGCCGTGCTGCCGGCGGCCAGATAGGTCCACGCATAAAGGGACGCCACCAGCGGAGCGATGCCATCCGGCCAGAAATACTGGGCGAAATCCGCCGCCGAGTACGCGGGATAATGGGCGAGCCCGCCGGTGTTCACGATGATTTCCGCCAGGTAATTCCAGCGGAAATCCACATCCGCGCCGGGCAAAGGCTGGGTCACCGCCCGCCACGCCGCGACGGCAATCATCGGCAGGGCCGGCAGGGCGATCCACCATTCAGCGAAGTTGAATTTGACCGGGACGACCGCCGGCCAGGACCGGCGCGAAAAGACCAGCCCCGCACCGACCAGGCCCGCTTGCCAGCCGCCAAGGGTGAGCGCCGTCACCCGCACGCCGCACTCGCTCAGGAGAATGACGCCCGAGAAAAGTCCGAGGGCGGAAAGCACGCCGCCAGCCAGCCACACCAGCGGCCAGCGCGCCGCCCGAGCCCAGATCACGCCCGGCCCCAACAGGCCCGCGAGGATCAGCGCGGTGTCGCCCAGTGTTGTCACAGCGCTCATCATGGCCGCGAGGTTTCCGGGACCGGTTGCCGGCGCCAGACCAGGAAGTAGGCGTCAAACAGGGCGAAGTCCCGTCCGGGAAACCATCCGACGGCGCGGACCTGGTCGCGTACGTCATACTGCGCCCAGAGCCGGTAGTGGCTTTCGAACTCACGGCGCGCGGCGGCGGAAAAACCCAGGAAATCTCCCGCCCGCAGCACGGCCCAATCAGGCTGCAGCGTGGAGATTATTTCCGACATGCCGGTCTGTCCGGCCCGGCGGATGGCAATGACCTCCGGCGCGCACAGGCCCGGGGTGTCGCGCATACTCAGGCCGGAGAAATAGCCGATGTAGCCGAGCGGCTCGAGAAACACCGTGGCCTTTTTTCCCGCCGCCGCCCGCGCGAGATCCCGGCCCAGCGGTGCCCGCAGTCCCCACTCGATCAACCGCTGTTGCTCGCGGAGTTCGGTCGAAACCGCCACGAACATCACGCCCTGCCCCACGACGGCCGCGATGAGTGCGCCGGCGGCCAGGGTGCGCAGCACCGGGCGCGCGCGCCACACCTCGAGCACCGCCGCCGCCCCGCCCGCCACGGCAATATAGGCGAGTACCTGCCACGCGGGAAAATACCACGGGGCCCGGGCGGCCATCGTCAGGTAGGCCCCGCCCAGCACAAAGGCCAGGCCCGGACGATGGTCGAGCAAGGCGTGCCACCAGAGGATGACGAAGAACACGAGGACGCCCGTTTCCATGCCGTTGGTCGCATACGCGGCCAGCTTGGGGTCTAGCAGCCAGAGCCCACCGGCCAACGCCACGGCCGCCGGGCCGGACAACCGGCGGGACGCGAGGGCCCACGCTCCCGCCAGTGCGAGGCAGGAGCAGAGCCACTGATAGGAAACTGGATTGAGGACAGAGCAGCGAAGCACTCAGGGCTCGCGGGGATGGGGTTTAAGGGGAAGGGGCGGACGGGGGCAGAGGGAGAAGGGCTCGCGGGGATGGGGTTTTTTGCCGCCTCCCGGGCGCGGGCGCGGTCAACCCGGGTGCGGAGCAAGGTGGTGGCCATGGGCTCAAATGTGCTCAGATGGGCCCAACGGTCAAGGCCGGAGCGGAGGAGAGGGCGGTGGGCTGGGTTCACCGGCGGCGGGAAATTGACCGCCGTCCTTTCGCCAGCGCTACTCCCGGGGCAAGCCCCGGGGATTCTATGCGCGGCTTGCACAGCCCTGCAGCAGCGGGGCTGGCCGGACGGCGTCCTAATTTCATTGGAGAAACTCCGCAGCAAGCTGCGGGGAATGCTTCGGTATTCAGCGCAAGAGGCGGGCGTATCTCGGACCGGGCTGAAGGCAGATATTAATACTTAAAACCAGACCCCTTTCGCCAACCTCTGAAGACGGCGATCTTGGCGGCTGCGGCAGGTGTGTGCATGGGATTGGCCTTGCCGTCTCAGGCCACTTGCACCGCCGGGAGAACCCGGGCGAGTTCCCGGCCGTGGGAGCGCTCCATCTCCCGCAGGTCAAAGGTTGCCTGGAGATTCAGCCAGCTTCGCGGATCAACCTGGAAGAACCGCCCGAGGCGCGCGGCGGTGTCGGCGGTGATGGAGCGCCGGCCGGCGAGGATTTCACTCAGGCGGCTCTGCGGAATGCCGGTCGCCTTGGCGGCAGCCAATTGGGTGATGCCCAGTGGCTCGAAGAATTCGTCCCGCAGGATGAGCCCGGGGTGGGTCAGGGGTGTCGGTTTGCTCATGGTGGTGTTCTTAATGATAATCGGTGATTTTCACTTGGATGGCACCGGCTCCGATGCCAGACGAAGTATAGCTGCCTGTCTGACTAGATCGGTCGCAAAGCTCAACCCTGCTGATTGTGAAATGCCTTGGCGAACTGCTTCAAGGTGACGGTAGGCGCAGTTTCAGAAGTGCCCGGATCACGCGCGGATCATTTCGCATGTCCAGAACGGCGACGACCGTGGTGACCGCCGGTTCAATCGCGAAGTAGATGCCGAAGTAGGTCCGGCGGATGATGGCGCGGCGGAAGAAACGGTGCTTTTTGGGGAATTGCTCCGGGTTCCGCTCAATCCAAGTCACCGCTTCACGGAACCGGGCGAGGAATTTATCCGCCCCGCCGGTGAGCCATGAGTCATAGAAGTTCCGCGCGTAATTGAGGTCGTGCTCAACCGGCTCAAGGAACTCGACCGGCTGGCTTTTCACAACCGGGCGAGACGTCGCTCCAGTTCAATCAGCGTGATTCGTTTCACTTTGCCCGACTTGAAGGCCGTCCAGCGCTCATCGAGGATTTTCTTGTGGGCCGGGTTGACCGGCAGGCTGTCGTCCACGCCCGAGAACC
>JANMVS010000327.1:0-15550 GCA_031392885.1 Verrucomicrobiota bacterium | reverse complement strand
GGCCTGCCGACCAGCGGCAGCCCTCCCAGGACTCAAACCAGATGGTAACTGGGATAAACCGTAACGATGCAGTTGCTTTGGGTGGAACCTGGCCTCCGGACAGGTTTTCGCTTGCGAGCGTCGCACCAACCCGTCCGGAGGCCGGGTTCCACCTTCCGGTCCCAGCATTTCGTGAGCGAAAGGGCCGTACTTCTGCATCGTTACAACTCAGTGTTCTCATCTTCGCCTGCGCGCTGCCGCTGATGACCGCGGCCTCGGAGGTCGTCGTCCTGCCCACCCTGGCGGTGACCGGGGCGGCCGCGGCCAACTCCGGCCGGGCCACGGTGGTGCGCACCGAGCCCGGGCCTTCCTCGGCCGGAGCGTGGGGTGATCTCGCGCGGCAGACCGCCGGCCTGGCTGTCAACGACGCCGGGGCCCGGGGCTTCGGCACCACCACCACGCTGCGCGGGTTGGGGAACACCCCCTATTTCAGCGACGCCTCAGCTCCGGTCTACCTCGACGATATTCCCCTCGCGACCGCCTTCACCTTTCCCAGCGAGCTTTATGACTTTGAGCAGATGACCATTTATCGCGGGCCGCAGGCGGCCGCATTGTTTGGTCGCGCCGGCGATGCGGGCATCATCCGGTTTACCTCCGCTGCGCCCGGCGCCACCCCGACGTCCCACTTCGGCGCCGCCGCCGGGTCCGCCGGCCAAACCGCCTTCACCGCCTCGGCGCAGACCGCCCGGTCCGAGGAATTTGATGCCGCCGTCCATGTCGGGACGAGCCGACGTGACGGCTACCTCTACAACACCCAGCTCAAGCAGACCGTGGACGATCGTCAGGCCATCTTTGGCCGTGTCCAGCTGCACTACCGGCCGCAGCAGGATCTCGAGCTATCCCTCCATGTGCTCGGCCAGCGCACCCGCGATGGCGCGCAGGCCCTGGTGCCGTTGGGCGGATCTTACGACACGGTCCGCCGCGGAAAGGAAGGGCAGTCCGATGCCGACTTTGCCGCCCTCGCGGTCGGCCTCACCAAACGACTCGACGCGGCGACCCTCACCGCCACCACGAGCTACACCGACTGGGATTTGTCCCCCTACTCCAACCGGTTGGTTGTTTTTGGCGGCTTCGACTTCGACTCGGTGCTGACCCAGTCCCAACGCACGTTCAACGAGGAAGTCCGCTATGTGAGCGAGCAGTTGACCGGCGGCATTTTCTACTCCCACGCCCGCACCCGGGGCGCCGCGAGCCGGACCTTCAGTGGTTTCACCATTGAGGATTCCAGCTTCCAACTGGCCAGTGACACGTTCGCATTTTTCGGCCAGGGCAATTTCAAACCTGCGACCGACTGGCTGCTCACCCCCGGATTGCGGCTCGAGTACAGCGCCAAAGATTTCACCCGCACCGAGATCGTCCCTTCCGCCGTCGTCCACCGGCAAAATGACCGCTGGAGTGCAATCCTGCCGAGCCTGTCCGCGACCCGACATCTCAACAGCTCCACCGAAGCCGTTTTCACCCTGGCCCGCGGGTTCAAGGCGGGCGGCTACTCCGCCTACACCGGCCGCGCCGACCTGGCGGGCTATGATCCGCAGCGGACCTGGGGCATCGAGGCCGCGCTCTCCACCGCCGACCAGAAAGCCGGCTGGGCCTTCACTTCCCGCGCCTACGCCTATCGCGTGAGCGGGTACCAGATCGAACGGTCCTTCGCCGTCCCGGCGACAGCCTCCGACGAGTATCTGGTGGTGAACGCTGAACGAGCCCAGGTCCTAGGCCTGGAGTTGGAATCCTCCTGGCGACTCGGGGCGGAGGTCACGCTGCGCGCCGTCGCTGGCCTGACGGAGGTGACCCTCAAGGATTTCACCGACCCATTCACCGGCGTGAATTACTCCGGCAAACGGGCGCCGTACGCGCCCAGTGGCAACGCCGCGCTGCGGATCGACTATGCGCCCGCGCAGGGTTTTTTCTGTGGCACCGGCCTGACCTGGACGGGGCGGACCTATTATGATGAGCAGGAAACCGCGATGCTCTCGCAGGCGGCCTATGCGTTGCTCGAGGCTCACGCCGGCTTCGCCTTCGCCCGCTGTGACCTCCGTTTCTTCGGCCGCAACCTCACGGGCAAGGAGTATTACAGTTCAATCATACCCGGAGTATTCCACGGCACCCCGGGCGCCCCGGCCACGTGGGGCTTGGAAATCAGCGGTCGCTGGTAGGATCCCAGGGATTTTTTGCCTTGGAAGCTGGAGCCGAGGGCCTCGCGGTCGGGGTCGTCCGCGCTCCAATTATCCAATCACTGGAGCCCCGGCGACCCCGCCGTGGGATCGCCGCAACCAGACTGACGCACGGACCGAAAGGCACAGCGGCCGGGGGCCATAGTATTCCCTCCTCGAGGGCGGCGGGGGCCAAACCAAAGCCCCTGGACCGACCGAGGTGGCCCCCGAAATAACCTCGCCAACCCAGCGGACACGGACATTTTTTGGAAGGTAAAGCAACCCCATGGAGACCAAGCAAAAAATCGTGGAAAACTGGCTGCCGCGCTACACCGGCGTGCCGCTCAAGAATTTCGGCCGCTACGTCCTGCTGACCAATTTCCAGCATTATGTGCAGCTCTTCGCCCAGTGGCACCGTGTGCCCGTGATGGGCAAGGACAAGCCGATGCCCAGCGCCACGGCGAATGGCATCACGATCATCAATTTCGGCATGGGCAGCGCCACCGCGGCCACGGTGATGGACCTGCTCAGCGCCATCAACCCGAAGGCGGTGTTGTTTCTCGGCAAATGCGGCGGCATCAAACACCGCGCCTCGATCGGCGACCTGATCCTCCCGATCGCCGCCGTCCGGGGCGAAGGCACGAGCAACGACTACTTCCCCCCCGAAGTGCCCGCCCTGCCGGCCTTCGCCCTGCAAAAGGCCATCTCCACGACAATTCGGGACCACCACCGCGACTACTGGACCGGCACGGTCTACACCACCAACCGCCGCGTGTGGGAGCACGACCTGGCCTTCAAGAAATATCTGCGGAAAATCCGCGTCATGGCCGTGGACATGGAAACCGCCACCATTTTCATCACCGCCTTCGCCAACGAAACCGTCGCCGGGGCGCTGCTGCTGGTGTCCGACCAACCCATGACCCCGGAGGGGGTGAAGACCCATGCCAGCGACCAGAAGATCGATTCCGATTTCGTCGAAATGCACCTGCGGATCGGCATCGATTCCCTGAAGCAGCTCATCAACAAGGGTGTCACGGTGAAGCACCTGAAGTTTTAGCGATGAATTGAGGTAGGGCGGACCGGCCCGGTCCGCCGTCTTGAGCATGAACAACGCGCCGGCAGATTATCCTACGAGGGACAGACCCCCGCATAATCCACCCGGATGGGTGAATTCCGGTGCGCTCTTTTTTCTCACGATCTGCTGCATTCCCCGGGGGCAAAACCAGCTCTGCCTGAATCCCGCAGCCGAAATTATTTTTGAGTCGGTGGATTTCCGGCAACGACGGCTGGATTGGCATGTTACCCTGCTCGTACTCATGCCCGATCACCTGCACCTGCTGGTTTCGTTTCCGCGTGGCGGCGATATGACGAAGCAGATCACCGATTGGAAATCCCTGCTGGCCCGGAAAGCGGGCATTCAGTGGCAGCGCGATTTCTTCGACCACCGGTTGCGTAACGATGAAAATTGGGAACAGAAAGCGAACTATCTGCGGCAAAATCCCGTGCGCGGCGGGTTGGCCGCTCGGCCCGAAGATTGGGCCTATGTTTGGGAACCTACGGACGGCGGACCGGGCCGGTCCGCCCTACCCCCATGCTGATCCGGATCAAGTGTGCGGTTTCCAACTGTTACCTGCTGCGGGGCGACCGGCCCGTGCTGGTGGACACCGGCGCGCCGGGCGATCTCAAGCGCATCCTCGCCGCGCTGCAGGACCACGGGGTCGCGCCAAAACAACTTGCGCTGATTCTGCTCACGCACGGCCACAGCGACCATGCCGGCGGTGCCGCCGAACTCCGGCGCCGCAGCGGGGCCAAGATCGCCCTGCACACCGGTGATGCCGGTCTGGCCCGCTCTGGCGAAAACGGGGTGCTTGCCACTCAGGAGCTGATGGGCCGCCTCGTGCGGCCCTTTGTCGATGAACCGTTCGAATCATTCGAGCCGGACCTGATCTTTCGCGACGGCTTCTCACTCGAGCCCCATGGCGTCAAGGGCCGCGTGCTCGCCACCCCCGGACATACGCTGGGTTCCGCTTCGGTCGTGCTCAATTCCGGCGAAGCGATCATCGGCGATGTGCTCCGCGGCAGCATGCTCTGGCCCAACAAGGCCAGCCCGCATTTTTTTTGCAACGACCCGGAGCTGAACTCGCGCAGCCTCGTGCGGTTGGCCCGCGAAGGCCTGCTGCGGTGTCACCCGGGCAATTTCGGCAGCTTTCCCGGCTCGGAATTGGGCAGGTTTCTCACAACCGCCGGCGGCGAAGTCATGGAACTGTCCAGCGAGCCGGTGTGAGGCAATACCGCCGTCCCCCCGGTTTTTGACTTTGGCGCAGCTGCGCCGGCTTGCCTCGCCGTAGGCTCGGCGCAGGCGGGTAGGGACGGACCGCTGGACCGTCCGCGATTGTCCTTATGGCGCCCAGCGGCCGAGGCTCCGGCACTCGTCCCAACGGGCCGCCATCAGCCCCGGCTCAGCCGGAGGCTTCGCCCTACCCCACGTTCAGGGCAGCACGTCGACCCAGAACGGCGTGAAGATTTCCTGGCCGTCAATTTTAACCTGGCTCCAGATAACATAACGGCCGGGCTGCGGAATCGTGATCTTGAAAGCCAGTTCGGGGTGAAGCGGATCCAACAGTTGCGCCAAGTCCGTCTGATTCGGATGCAAATGCGCGAAGCCACTGCGCGTTTCGTCGAACGCCACCAGATGCGCGAACGCGCCCATCACGGGTTGCAGCCGGACCGGCTCCTCGCCGCGGCGCCGCGCCTGAAAGCGGAGGTCGATCGGCTGGCGCGCTCGGAACGGCTGCGCGGTGGTCAGCTCGAAGCGGAGGTTCCCCACCTCCGCGCTGGTGTTGGTGGCTCGCCCCACCCGGGCGACCGCACCCGGCACGGTGAACTCCGCCACGCCGTAAAGCCCGCGTGCCGTGGCGGCGGGCGTGAAATCGGCGAACACACGGTACAGGCCCGCCCGCGGGGCGGTCAGGGTGAAAATCCATTCCCCGGGATGTTTGCCCGGCTCGGGATGAAGGTGTTGGTAGTCGGAGAGCGTGGGATCAACGACGAGGAGATGCAGCTTCCGGGTGTGCGTCACCAGCAGATCCTCCGGAGCGATGGCCTTGCCGCTGGCTGTGCGGAGCGTGAGCGTGAAATTCAGCGGCTGGTTCAGCGTCGGCTCGCGGTCAGACTTGAGACCGAGCACGACCGGCGAGCGCACCTGCACCACCGGAATGAATGACGGATTGGCGGCGTCGCAAAACTCCAGCGCGCCCTTCCCTTCCACCCGAAAATCCATGTGGTTGAGATTGGTGCCCGTCGGGAGCAAGCGGACAATCACGTAAAGCGCCAGCGCGACGGCGGTGATAAGCGCGAGGGAACGGCGTGGGTTGGCCGCGACCCGGACAAGTACGGTAGCCTCGGCCGCGGGGCACGCCGCCTCATTACCCGACGGACGGCCCAGCGGTCCGTCCCTCCCTTGTTGAGTATCGCTCATCCTTTTTTCAAATGACGGACCAAGTCATCGACCAGCCACACGCTGCCGTCGACGCGATAGGTGATCTTGCCCTGTTCGTTGATGAGTACGGTCGCGAGGGTGTGCTTGATGGTCGCGCCCTCGAATTCGCGGATGACCCCCAACTGCGCAAGCAGGTGGCGCACGGCGGCGTCAGGGCCGGTGAGAAAGGAAAAGTTTGACGTGTCGATGCCGCGCCCGGTGGCGTATTCCTTCAGCACGCCCGGCGTGTCGTATTCCGGGTCGAGCGAGACGGACACGAGCTCAAAATCCTTCGCCCCCGCTGCGCGCGCGGCCTTTTGCAGCTCCATCATGCGCAGCGTGGCCGCGGGGCACATCGTGGCGATGGGACAGCGGGTGAAGATGAAGTTGAGCACAACCTGCTTGCCGCGAAACCGGCTGGGCGAGACCGCGCGGCCCTCCTGGTCGAGCAGGGTGAACTCCGGCAGGGTCTCGCCGATCTCGCGATAGGCTTCCTTGCCGCGCATGGCGGTGTCCTGGGCCAGCGCGTTGGCGGCGGCCGTGAGGGCGCGGGTGGTGACGGCATCGTCGGGCCAGACTTTCTCGAGGGAGAATTCGCTGCCGCGCACCACCAGCTCGGCGCGGATGCGCTGGCCGGGCCGGGCGTTTTCCAAATCACCCTTGGCGACCGCGAACTCCATCGTCATGGCGGGCATGTACCCTTTGATCTCATCATGGGTGACCAAAAGCGTCTGGTGCGCGACGTCAGCGGAGACGATCTCCCCGGTGAGCGGGTAGCGTTTTTCCACCGGACCGGCCGCGACCGGGGCGACCGGCCCCGGCGCCTCCTGCTTTGGGCAACCTGAACCCAGGGCCAGCAGGGGTATTAGCAAACAGAGGGCGAGCCGCGGGACGGGCGAATAACTGGACTTCATTGCGTCCACCCATTTGCCAAAGCCGTAAATTGTCAAAAGGTTTGCGCTCCGCAAAACCGAAGTATCACTTCAACTTTCCCCTCACCGCCTTCGCCTGATGAACCGCACCGCCACCTACAAACCCGGCCTCGCCGCCTTCGCCGCAATCGGCAGCGGCTGGGTGTTCGTGCTCGTGGCCCTCGGCGCCTTCACCACCAGCATCGGCGCCGGCATGGCCTTCTCCGACTGGCCGTTGTCCAACGGCTCGGTCAATCCCCACGGCTGGCTGACGGAGATCGATAAATTTGCGGAGCATTCGCACCGCCTGAGCGCCAGCATGATGAGCATGATCACCATCATCCTCGCCGGCTGGTTGTGGCTGACCGAGGAACGCCCCTGGCTGCGCCGGGTGGCCTACTTCGCCGTGGGGCTCGTGCTGACCCAGGCCGTGGTGGGCGGTTTGCGCGTGCTGTTCGACAACCTGCAGGTCGACCTGGTCAACACCAGTCTCGGCCGGCTGTTCGCCATGCTGCACGCTTTTCTCGCGCAGGCATTCGTCTGCACCCTGTTCACCATTGCGATCGCCAGTTCCCGCCAGTGGATCGAGGAAAGCAGCCGCCTGACCGGCGCCTCCTGCGCCCAGTTGCGGAAACTCGGCACGGGCTGCGTGGTTCTGCTCTTACTGCAACTTTCCCTGGCCGCCGTGGTGCGCCACAGTTTTGCCGGCCTGGCGATCCCGACCTTCCCGCTGTCGACGCCGGACGGGAACCTGCTGCCGGCCGCGTGGGATTTCCGCGTCGGCATCCATTTCGCCCACCGCGTCATGGCCGGGGTCCTGGCGGTCGCCCTCGTCACCTTTGTCGTGCAACTCTGGCGGGAACCGGCCGTGCCGACCGCCCTGCGCTGGCTCGGGATCACCCTGCTCGGTCTGCTCAGCCTGCAGATTTATCTCGGGGCCCAGATCATCTGGACCGGCCGCAGTGTCTACATGACCACCGGGCATGTCGTGGTCGGGGCGCTGACCCTGGCGGTGACATTTCTACTGACGTTCTTCACGTATCACGGCTCCATCGGGTCCCCACGCCCATGAGTCAGACCCAAGAGCAGCCCGCCAGCGCCCCCGGCGCCCATCCTGTCGTGGCGACCTGGCATCATTACCTTGAGCTGACGAAGCCGCGCCTGAGCATGCTTTCCGTCACGACGGCCATGGTGGGTTACCTCGCGGCCCTGTCCTACTGGGAATGGCAGCGCACCCTATTTCTCATGATCGGCACGGCCCTGTGCGCCGGCGGTGTGGCGGCACTCAACCAATGGATGGAAAGCGACCGCGATGCCCTGATGCAGCGCACGAAGGACCGGCCCATCCCGCAGGGCATCATTGCCCCCGGTTCCGCCTTCGTGGTCGGGTGGGCCCTGTGCATCACCGGCATGGGCCTGCTCTTCAAACAGGTGAATGGCCCGTCGGCCTTCCTCGCCCTGGCCACGCTGGTCGCCTATCTCGCCATCTACACGCCCGCCAAGAAATGGTCGCGCTGGTCGACCGAAATCGGCGCGGTCAGCGGCGCCTTGCCCCCGATGATCGGCTGGGCCGCGGCCGGCCGTTCCAATCCCGCGCTCGGCTGGACGCTCTTTGCCATTCTCTTCACCTGGCAGATGCCGCATTTCTTCTCCCTAGCCTGGACCTATCGCAAGGACTACGCTGCGGCGAGTTTTCCCATCCTGTCGGTCGTCGACCCGAGCGGCCGGCGGGTCTCGCGCCGGGCGTTCATCTGGACGGTGCTGCTGGTGGCCGCGAGTGTGCTGCCGGCCTTGCTCGGTTATTGCTCCTGGTATTACTTCGCCTGCGCCGGGGCGCTGGGGATCTGGATACTCAAGTCGGCCTTTAACTTCCTGAACCCCGAGAAGCGCGAGACCGAGGCGCGCCGGCTCTTCCTGATTTCCATCGCCTACCTGCCGCTGCTGCTCGGGCTGCTGGTGGCCGACCGGTATATTTTCAAACTGTGAACCAATCATCCGACAACTGTCATTCTGCGGGGAGCGAATCCAGCATGATGCGCGCTCGCGGTTGCCCTGATGGATTCTTCTCCCGCTACGGCGGGATCAGAATGACAGGCCGGCGGGGGTTTTATCCGGGCCCATCGGTGTAATCCGCGCCCAGCATTTTCCATGACCGTCCAAGACATCCCGACCCTCAACGCCGCGCTCAACGCCACCGCCACGGTGCTGATGACCCTCGGGTTCATCTTCATCAAGCTGGGCAAGCGGGACGTCCATCGCGCGGCGATGCTGACGGCGGGCGTGGTCTCGGCGTTGTTTCTCATCGGTTACGTGACCCACAAGGTGATGATCCGGGGCATGCACACGCCGTTCGGCGGCGAGGGGCCGGCACTGCGGGCACTTTACTACACGATGCTGATCACGCACATCATTCTCGCCATGGCCATCGCCTATCTGGTGCCGCGCACCTTTCTGTTTGCGATCCGGGGCAACTACGAGACGCATAAGCAGTGGGCCCGCTTTACCTTCCCCATCTGGTATTACGTCTCCGTGACCGGCGTGCTGATCTACTTCTGCAATTACATCTGGTGGCCGGCTTAAGATTCCCGTCCCGGGAATCTTTACTTGACCACCATCACACCCTTCATCCCGGAAAGAAAGTGCGCCGGGAAGCTGCACAGGAAGGGATATTCGCCCGGCTCGGTCGGGGCCATGAACTTGACCTCCTCGCTCTGCTTCGGCCCGAGCATCTTGGTGTGGGCGATGATCTGACCGGCCAGAGCCGCGGGTACATAGTCAGTGGCTGCGGCCATGACCGCGGCGTCCACGAAGGCCTTCGGGTCGGCGCTCTTCTGGAGGAGGACCCAATTATGCGCCATGGCCGCCTTCGGCATGTTGCCCATATTGGTCAGGCTGACCGTGACCTCCTGCCCCGCTTTCACTTCGAAGCGCGTGAGGTTGAATTTCATCGAGTCGTTGGCCGTGAATTCAATGACGGACGCGGTGGCCGGAGCCGCCGCGGTCGTCTCTTTTTTCTGGCCACAGCCCGTAAAAATGAGGCTGGCAGCTAAGGCGGGAAGCAGGAGATATTTGTTCATACTCTGCGAACGGATACACAAGTCAGGCGCAGGCGCAATGACGCAGTCCAAGCGGCATGATTATCGAATATCCGGGCCGGCTGGCCGGCGATTGGCCCGCCCGAACTGAAAGCTCCGGTTTAATCGTGGTTTGTGGTTGAAATGACTGATTATTTGCAAACATTGACCCGATATTCTTGCCGCAGCGCCCACCGCTGATTTCTCAACCGTCGCCCATGACACGCACCCGATTCGACCCCCGCAACATTTTGCGCATTACCACCGCTTTATTCGCCGGGCTTGGCCTGGTCCTGCTGTCCGGTTGCAAACTGGCCGAAGTCTTCAGCCTCAGCGGCCCTCAGTCCACCATGGTCACCGCCGGTCCGGTCGCCAAGTCGCAGTGGGACCTGTTCATGGTCACGGTCTACGTGTGCACCTTCATTTTCATCGTGGTCGGCGCCGTGCTCGCCTACGCCCAAATCAAGTTCCGCGCGAAGTCCGAGGCCGATGAGCACGCCGAACCGCCGCCGCAGGGTCACGGCAATCCGTTCGTCGAAATCGGCCTCATCGCCGCGTCGGTCGCCCTGCTCGTCATCATCGCCATCCCGACCCTGCAAGGCATCTGGTATACGCACGACGTGCCGGAGGACGAAAAAGGCAATGCCATCGAGGTCGTCGCCACGGGCTACCAATGGTGGTTCAAGTTCGAATATCCTTCCGAGCTGGTCAAGCTGCCGTCGGGTGGCGAAGCCCCCCTCGTCACGGGCAATGAGCTCGTCGTCCCCGCGGGCACGCCGATTCGCGTCCAACTGCGCACCAGCGACGTCATCCACAGCTTCTGGCTGCCCAAGTTGGCGGGCAAGGTCGACATGATGCCGAACCGGGCCAATTTTCTTTGGTTCAAGGCCGACCGGCCGGGATATTTCTACGGCCAGTGCGCCGAGTATTGCGGCGAGTCGCATGCCATCATGCGCTTCCGTGTCATCGCCCTCTCCCCGCGCGACTACTCACTCTGGCTGGAGAATCAGAAGCAATCCGCCCGCACCGTCACCGCCCAGTCGCTGATGGCCGAGGCCGGCGGCCCGCATGCCCAGTTTGCCAGCCTGAAACTGAAGACCGGCGACGCCCTCGCCGGGTCCGCCGCGTTTGATGCCGATCCGTTGGCCGCCTGGCATGAGATGCAGAAACCCGAGACGGGGGAAGACGCCAATCTCGTCGCGACCGGCCGCAAGCTCTTCGCCGAAAAAACCTGCATCAGTTGCCACAGCATCCGCGGCCATGAAGGCGTAGGCATCACCGGCCCCGATCTCACCCGCGTCGGCGCCCGCACCACGATCGCAGCCGGCGTGCTGGAAAACACCCACGAACGCATGCATGCCTGGATCAGGGATCCGAATCATTTCAAGCCGGGCAACAAGATGTGGTTTGGCGGCTACAACGTGCAGGACGGCGACGGCTGGAAGCCCAACTTCAAGGTCAACGACCAGGAGATTGATGCCCTCGTGGCCTATCTGCACAGCCTCAAGTAACCCGCCCGCGTAATTTCCAACCCACCCACTTTATGGCAGAAGCAATCGCCAAGTCCGGCTTCACCGGCAAGGAAGCGGCCCACCCGGTCAAGTGCTTCACCCTCTTCAATCGCCCCACGGCGAAAACCGGTTTGGTCAGCTGGCTGACTACCGTCGACCACAAGCGGATCGGCATGTTGTACGGCGGCTTCGCCATCATGTTCTTCCTCATTGGCGGACTCGAGGCGCTGTTGATCCGCACGCAGCTGATCGTGCCGAACAACCACTTCATCGGCGCCCAGCTCTACAACGAGCTGTTCACGATGCATGGCACCACGATGATCTTCCTCGCGGTCATGCCCCTCAACGCGGCGTTCTTCAATCTGCTCATCCCGATCCAGGTCGGCGCGCGGGACGTCGCCTTCCCCCGCCTCAACTCGTTTTCGCTCTGGGTCTGGGTCGTCGGGGCCATCTTGCTCAATGTCGGCTGGATCTCGCACTTCGTCCCGAGCTGGAAATTCGGCGGCGCCCCCGATGTCGGCTGGTTCGGCTACGCCCCGTTGACCTCGAAGGTTTACACGCCCGACCTGTCCACCGATTTCTGGGTGCTCGGCATCCAGGTGCTCGGGCTTTCCTCCATCGTCGCCTCGCTGAACTTCATCGTCACCATCATCAACATGCGGGCGCCCGGCCTGACGATGATGCGCCTGCCGGTGTTTACCTGGATGGCGCTCGTCACCAGCTTCCTCCTCATCCTTGCGCTGCCCGCCATCGCCATCGCGCTCGTCATGGTGATGTTTGACCGTAACTTCGGCACCAATTTCTTCGAAGTGTCCGGCGGCGGCCAGCCCATCCTCTGGCAGCACCTCTTCTGGGTGTTCGGCCACCCCGAGGTCTACATTCTCATTCTGCCCCCGATGGGCTACGTCTCGGAAATTCTGCCCACTTTCGCGCGCAAGCCGCTCTTCGGCTACCCGATCGTGGTCTTCTCCGGCGTCGCCATCGGTTTCATCGGCTTCGGCGTGTGGAGCCATCACATGTTCACGACCGGCATGGGCACGGTCGCCACCGCCGCCTTCGCGCTCGCCACCATGGCCATTGCGGTGCCGACCGGCGTCAAGGTCTTCAACTGGATCGGCACCCTGTGGGGCGGTCGCATCGTCACGCGGGTGCCCATGATGTTCGCCCTCGGCTTCATCTGGATGTTCATGATGGGCGGACTCTCCGGCATCATGCACTCCGCCGCCCCGGCCGACGCGCAGCAGCAGGACAGCTACTTCGTCATCGCCCACTTCCACTACGTCCTGATCGGCGGTGCCACCTTCGCGCTGCTCGCCGCCATCCACTTCTGGTTTCCGAAGTTTTTCGGCCGGATGGTGCCGGAGGTCTGGGGCAAGGTCTCGTTCTGGATCATCTTCATCGGCTTTAATGCCACCTTCTTCCCGATGCACTTCCTCGGCCTGAACGGCATGCCGCGCCGCACCTGGACCTACGACTCCAACATGGGTTGGAACGAGGGCAACCTGTTCGCCACCTGCGGCGCCTACCTGCTCGGCAGCGGCATCTTCACCTACTTCGCCGTGCTCGTCTATTCCTTCTTCAAGGGCCAGAAGTGCGGCAATGACCCTTGGGACGCCCGCACGCTGGAATGGTCCATCCCGTCGCCGCCCCCGGAGCATAACTTCGCCGCCATCCCGACGGTTCACGCTCGCGACGCCTGGTGGTATGAAAAGACCCACCAGGAAGAGATCGCCAAGGAGAAGGCCGAGCACATCAAGGCCGAGGAATCCCACGGCGGCATCCACATGCCCGACCAGTCCTGGTACCCGCTGTTCGCCGCCGCCGGCCTGCTGGTCGGCGCGTATAACTTCGCGCAATTGCATCATCCCGTCGTGATGTTCGGTCAGCAGGTCCTGACCTCACATCTGCCGCTCGCGATCGCCGGTCTCGGCCTGCTGCTCGCCTCCTGCTACCTCTGGTCGCTCGAAGGCCCGGGCGGCTACCATCTCCACCTTGATGGCGACGGCAATCCCATCGATTCCCCCGGCGGTCACTACTAGCCCGGATATTTCACCCTCGTCTCGCAACCGATACCACACCCTGTGCCAAATCCTTTTCCGCATTCACGGCTGCTTGGGATATCCGGGCTAAGACAACCCCGACAAGTCGGGGTTGTTTCCGCCCGCATGTCCGACAAAGTCCCGGACCCACGCGGGCTGAGAGTCGTCGAGCACCGCCAAAATTTCGTGATGTGTGTGAAATATGCGGGCTAGGCATTCTGGCTCTCAACTCTCAGCTCTCAACTCTCACCCTATTCCATGAGCAGCCACGCGGCCACCGGTCACATCGACCACCATCACGATCACACGACCTCGACCGGCATTCCGAACAAGAAGCTCCTTTGGTGGGCCTTCCTCGCCTCGGACTGCATGTTCTTCGGCGCGCTGATCTCGTCCCATCTCGTCTACCGTCTCAACCCGCCCCCGGGGAACGCGGTCCCCACGCAGGTCTTCAACATCGAGCTCACGTCGTTCTCGACGTTCATCCTCCTGATGTCGTCACTGCTCATGGCGCTCGCCGTGAATGCGATCCAGAAGGGCAACGTGCAGAGCACCCGCACCATGCTGCTGGGCACGATCTTTTTTGGCTGCATCTTCCTCGGCGGCCAGGTCTTCGAGTTCACGCACTTTGTGCACGACAAGCACATGACGCTCTCGAACAGTATCTTTGGCTCCACGTTTTATACCCTCACCGGCACCCACGGCACGCACGTGGCCATCGGGGTGCTCCTGCTGGGCATGATGTATGTGCGCACCTTCAAGCCTGCCGCGGGTGGCGGGTTGCTGATGAATATCCTGCACCTGCTCGCCGTCGCGGTCGCGATCACCGTGGCCTTCCTCTATTTCGTCCCGGGAATGCTCGAGGTGCTCGAGGGCGCCAGTTTCGGTGCCAGCCTGGGGCACGACGCCAAGCCGCTCATCGCCGGAGCGCTCGCCTGCGCCGCCTTGGTCTGGTTTGCGCGCAGCAGCAGTCCCGCCGTCGAGTTCGGCGAGAAGAACGCCATCGATGTCGAGGCCATCGGCCTCTACTGGCACTTCGTCGATATCGTCTGGATCATCATTTTCACCGCCGTCTACCTGTTGGAGTATCTCTGAGTTCAGTCCTCAACTCTCAGCCCTCAACCTCTCAACTTTTCGCCACCCATGTCCGCCCCCGCCACTCCCGCCCTGAGCCCGTCGAATGGGCACGACCACGCCCCCGCCGGCCATCACGAACCGAGCAAGTTTCATTTCTACATCCAGATCGCGATGATCCTCGCCGTCATCACCGGGGTGGAGGTCGTGCTGATCTACCTGCCGATCGTGAAGTGGTTCGTCGTCACCGCGCTCGTCACCCTCTCCACGGTGAAGTTCATGTTCGTTATCTTCTTCTTTATGCACCTGCGCTGGGACAAGGTATTTTGCACCATCCTGTTCTTCATCGGGCTCGTGCTGGCCGGATTCACGATGTTCGCCCTGCTGCATCTCTTCGCTGCCGACGCCGGCAAGCCCCTGAGCGCCGCCGCGCTGGACTTTGCCCGCGTCGCGTTGGTTTGACCCGGGCATCCCGGATAAAATTCATGCCGCGCCGCCCGCGCGGTTTTTTCTGTATCCGTTTCTTTGGTGGCCATTCCGGCCCTCCTCTTTATTTGTAAGTTTCCATGATCGACTGGACCCACTGGCATAACGAGCCGTTCCTCATCGGCGGGCTCATCTTCCTGGGCTGGCTGTACGCCATTTTCACCGGTCCCCTGCGTGCCCGCTTGGCCCCGGGCTCCCCGTACCCTCGCCGCCACGCGATCAAGTTCTATGCCGCCCTGCTTTGCTTCTACCTCGGGGTCGGCTCACCCCTCGACCAAATCGCCGAACGGTTTCTGCTCAGCGCCCACATGCTGCAGCACCAAATCCTCATCTATCCGGCCGCGATTCTCTTTCTTCTCGGGCTGCCCGACTGGCTCGTCCGACCGATCACCCGCCGATCCGCCCTCCACCCGCTGCTCCGGATCCTGACCCACCCCGTCGTCTGCGGGGTGGTCTATATCGCCGTCCTCACCGGCTGGCACCTGCCGGCACTCTACGACTGGGCTTTGCAGAATCGCGTCGTCCACATTGCGGAACACTTCATGATGTTCGGTGCGGCGCTGTTCTACTGGTGGCCGCTGCTGAGCCCGTCCAAGGAATTCCCCCCCGCCAGCTATGCCTGGCAGATGCTTTACCTCGTCGCCGTGGTCATCGGGATGACCCCCGTCTTCGCCTTCATCATGTTTTCGTCTGACGTACTCTACCCGACTTACGAATATGCGCCGCGCATCACCAGCCTGACCGCCGCCGCCGACCAACTGCTGGCCGGCGCGATGATGAAGCTCATC
>JANMVS010000356.1:0-2510 GCA_031392885.1 Verrucomicrobiota bacterium | reverse complement strand
GCGCGGGCCATAGGTGTTGAAGATGCGGACCACGCGGATATCGACTTTGTTCTCCCGATGGTAGTCGAAGAAGAGCGTCTCGGCGCAGCGCTTGCCTTCGTCGTAACACGAACGCTTCCCGATGGGATTGACGTTGCCCCAGTAGGACTCGGGTTGGGGATGGACGGCCGGGTCGCCGTAAACCTCGGAGGTGCTGGCTTGGAACACCCGGGCCCGGACGCGTTTCGCCAGGCCCAGGCAGTTGATCGCACCCATGACCGACGTCTTCGTGGTCTTGATGGGATTGTACTGGTAATGGGGCGGCGAGGCCGGGCAGGCGAGGTTGTAGATCTGGTCCACCTCATACTTGAACGGGTCGATGATATCGTGCCGGACGAACTCGAAGTTCGGGTTCGACATCAAGTGCGCGATGTTGGCTCGGGAACCGGTGAAAAGATTGTCGAGGCAGATGACCTCGTGCTTTTGGGCAAGTAACTTGTCGCAGAGATGGCTGCCGAGAAAGCCGGCGCCGCCGGTGATGAGGATTCTCATGGTAAAAGTGAAGACGGCAGTAAGCCAACCCGGTGAATATCAGTCAACCGCCGCGTTTGACCAGCCGCGCGAACCGGATTGCCGCAGGTTGTGATGCCGTAAGGGTCAAGCGCCACCGGCAAGCGCAGGCCGGCAATCAAGTGCCACCCGGCCGGCCGCTGGACCGAAATTCTCCATCGGGTGACTTATACCAATGTCCCTTTGCCTTTGGACTATTTGATCTGCTGGGGCGGTAGGGGCGATTGCCCTCAATCGCCTGAGCGATGCAAAAAGGCCGTTGAGGGCAACGGCCCCTACCTAAAATCCAAATTCAAAGAGACGTTGGTATTACAAACGACCCACGGTTTGCTGGTGCATGTCGAACGCGACGCGTGCGTCGAGCTTGCGCAGCAATTCCTGAAACCCGGGATCAGCCTGCAGCTTTTCGTTTTGGTCGGCAAAAATCATCACGTAGTCCACCCAGAATTGAGGAAAATCTGCCAGCAAGGCGAACCCGGGCTCGCGGTCGCCGAGCGCCACGAGGGCAAAACCCGCCGTGTAGTGCCACATCACCGGCTCCATCCGGAGCTGTGCCACCACAGCCGCCGCTTCCTCGCGTGCTCCCGTGTCCGCCAGCACCCACGCCGCCAGCCCGTCATTCAACGAAGCAAAACCACGCATGGCCTCAACCTTCGGACCCGACGCCAGCGCCGCGCGCGCCATCGTCGCCGCCTCGGCTCCCCGACCGAGTCGCGCGAGCGCCACCGCCCCGATGGCCCGCGTCCACGGCGTTCCCGTCGCCAGTTCTTCCGCCTGTTTAACCAGTTCGAGTGCTTCCCCATAGCGCCGGCCGGCCAGCAACGTCAGGCCAAGGTGCCCGGTTAATATCCCCGTCAGGGGACTCAGGCGCTGCGCCCGTTCCATTTCCAGCAGGGCGAGATCCGGGCGACCCTGGCGTTGCAGCAGCCGCGCATGATAAATGAGCGCGAGATCAGAATTCGGATTGATCAACAATGACTGCCGGTAAGCCCGCTCGGCTTCTGCCGGCTGTCCGCGCATCAAGGCCACCGCGCCCAGCACCGCGTGCGGCTCGGCGAGGTTGGCGTCGGATTGCAGCGCCTGCTGCGCGAGGCGTGCGATTTCCTTCAGGACCAGGGTCTGATGGCGGCTCGCCAACCCGCTCAGGATCGCGCGGCGGCAGTCGACGAGCGCAAATCCGGCCAGGGCCGGCGCGTAGCCGGGCTCAAGCTCGAGCGCCTGGGTGAACGCCGTCTTGGCCTGCACGAAGCCCTCCGGCGTGAATTGATTCCAGGCATGCCGCCCTTGGAGCACGAGGCGGTGCACTTCCGGATTCACGGTCCCGCGCTCGACGGACGCGCCGACTTTGATCTGGAAATTTTTTGCGATGTCGCGCGCCACCTCGTCCTGCAGGGCGAAGATGTCCTGGAGCTCACGGTCATAGGTATCCGACCAGACATGAAACCCCTCCGTCGCCTCGATCAGCTGCGCCGTGATGCGCACGCGGTTGCCCGACTTGCGCACGCTGCCCTCGACCAGATAGGCCACGCCGAGCTTCCGCCCGATCTCCGGCATGGGCACTTCCTTGCCCTTGAAATAAAATGACGACGTCCGCGATGTCACCCGCAGCCCGGGAATCTTGGCGAGCACGTTGAGCAATTCCTCGCTGATCCCATCGCTGAAATATTCGTTCTGGGCCTCGTTGCTCAGATTGGCGAAAGCCAGCACGGCGACGGATCTTTCCGGCGCGCGCGGAGTCGGGGCCGGGGCCGCCAGCGGCGGGCGGGGGGGCGTCGGCCCCTCTGCGGGTGCCACGTGCCAGATCGGGATTGGATCGGTGATGTTCTTGAACGACTCGGGCCCGATGAAGACCGCCTGCATCGGCACCTTCCCCTTGACGGTATCATACACGGTCTGGCTGATGCAGATGCCGCCCGGCGGGGCCTTGGTCTGGAGCCGGGCGGCGATATTGACCCCATCGC
>JANMVS010000286.1:0-1609 GCA_031392885.1 Verrucomicrobiota bacterium | reverse complement strand
CATCGGCGTTCGGGCTACTTTCGGGTGGTAGGCGTAACGAAGGGGACCACGTCGGGGCTGATCCGATCCACGCCGAGGCGGCCCAGTAGCCGCACCGCATTTCCGGTTTTACTCTAGCCAATTTTGGCGGTGAGGGCCGCCACTTGCTTCTCCAATTCGCGCATTTTGATGATCAGGTCGGGTAATTTCTGAATGGCGATCCACTGCCGTTTCGCTTGCTTGTCGGGCACAGCCGGATAACCGAGCATGGTTTCCCTGGCCGGCACGTCGCGCGTAACGCCGGATTTTCCACCGACCGTCACCTGCGCGCCAATCTTCAAGTGGCCGGCCACGCCGGACTGCGAAGCGATCACGCAGTAATCACCGAACGTCGTGCTCCCGGCGAAGCCGCACTGGCCCATGATGAGGCAATGCTGGCCGAAAACGACGTTGTGCGCGACATGCACCAAATTGTCGATTTTGGTCCCGGCGCCGATCACCGTTGAGCCGAGCGCAGCGCGATCGATGGCCGAGTTGGCGCCGATCTCCACGTCGTCCCCGATGACCACATTGCCGACCTGGAGAATCTTCACGTGCCGGCCCTGGTCGAAAACGTAGCCGTAGCCGTCGGAACCGATGACCGTGCCCGCGTGAATGGCTACGCGGTGACCGAGTTGCGTCCGCGCATAGAGCACCACGTGGGGATAGAGGCAAACATCGTCGCCGAGCTGGCAGTCGGACCCGAGATGATTGCCGCCCAGCAACGCGGAGCGGGCACCGATCTTGACGTCCGCGCCGATAACACAGCCGGGCCCGATATGGACGCTGGGATCGAGCTTGGCCGATGGCGCGACAATCGCGCTAGGGTGAATGCCAGGGACCGGTACGACCGGGGGAAAGTACAGCGGCAAAACCCGCGCGGCAGCCACCCGGGCGTTGGGCACGCGAATGATGACCTTGGTGTCCGAGGTGAAAGGCCCGGAGACCAGAATCGCCGCCGCCGCACTGGCTTCGGCGGCGGCAAAGTAGGTGTCTTTGTCGGCAAACGTCAGATCACCGGGACCAGCCCGATCGGCGGCGGCGAAGCCGGTCAGGAGTGTGGCCCCATCCCCGCTGACCTCGCCCTGCAATTGAGCCGCCAGCTGAGCCGCCGTGAAAGTCATGGCGTGCGGCCGGAAGTCACAGACCGCGGACCCCGACCATCTGCTGGGTCTCGACGTCCCAGACTTTGAGGGAAAGGCAACGGTAGATATCCGTGGGCCAAAGCGAGGTCGTCTTGGGGGATTGCAATTCCGGTATGGCCCGCAGGACTTCCGGCAGTCGGTAGAACGGGATGCGGGAATTCAGGTGATGGATGTGGTGGTAACCAATGTTGGCGGTAAACCAGCCCATCAACCGGCCGGTGTACATCATGCTCGAGGATTCGAGGGCGGCCTTTTCGTAAGTCCAGCCGTCCTTATCGCTGAAGGAAACCCCGGGAAAATTATGCTGGGCGTAGAAAAAATAGGCCCCGATGGCATGCATGACAAAGTGGGCTAACAGTTGGGTGATCACGAGCGTCTGCCAGCCGCCGTAGATCACCAGCAACGCGCTGATGGAAAAATGCACGACCATCGCGATGAAACAGTCG
>JANMVS010000272.1:0-22011 GCA_031392885.1 Verrucomicrobiota bacterium | reverse complement strand
GTGGAACCGCCGCTGATGGGCGGCACCGGCAGGAAAAACCCGTTGACGATGGTAATGCGCATGGGCTTAGCCCGGATATTTCCTGGAGCCACGGCGACCTCGCCGTGGTTCGCTCGCCAACCGCAGCGGGGTCGCTGCGGCTCCAGTAAACAGCTTGTCGTCAGCGATCATTCTGAGTGTGAAAATGTGCGGGTTGGGGGAGAGCGTGGCGCGGGGCGCCATCGCCCCAAACCCGGCAGGCGGAGACGCCTGCCACTACGTCCGATCGGCATCGGCAAATAAATTCATATGCAGCCCGGTTTACTGGTGAAATTCGAGCTTGGTGGCGCCGGCCGAGAACGGATGAATCGTCCGCTTCCCGTCGGGCCAAGTGACCGCAATGCTCACGGGCTCGTTACCAGTAGCGTAGCCAATAAATGCCAGCGGCTCCGACTGCGACAGATAGCCGGATCCGGCATAGAGTTCAGTCGCTTGGGCCGTTCCGCTCTTAAAGCGCACCGTGATCTTCGCGCCGATGGCGTCCGCATTTCCCGCCGCCCCCTTGAGTTTGATGGCGAAGGAGTGACCAGCCGCGTCACCCCGATTGACATAGGCGACGACATTTTCGTTGGTCCGCGTCAGCACAAAATCCGGCCGGCCATCCTGATTGAGATCCCCCACGGCCACCCCGCGGCCTTCGCCCGGGAGCGCGATTCCGCTTTGAGCCGGAGTGGCGGCGGTGAATCCACCCTTGCCGTCACCGAGCAACAGCAGGCTGATGCCACCATCGAAGCGCCCGGTCTCCACCTGCGGCCCGTGGAAATTCTGCGTCGCAAAGATGTCGATGTTACCGTCTCCGTTCACATCGAATGCCGCGGTGCCGAAGATCGGCGAGGTCTGGGCCAACCGGGGAAACTCGCGGAACGTGAAACGACCGTGGCCGTCGTTGATAAATACGCCGGACGCGAGCTGGGTCGCAGTCAGGTGCAGCGCACCGGCCAGCTTTTCATCCGTATAGATCTCAGGCAGCAACGCCGCACCCCAATCGTGGAACGTCGGAAATTTTTCCTTCAAGCTCGGCATCGCGCGCGAGGAGCAGCTGCGTCCGCGCACCGGGAAGAGCTTATCACCCTCGTATTCACTTTCGATGATTTCGGGTTTCCCGTTCTTCTCGACATCCACGTAGTAGATGCCGGCCGGATGATCCTTGTTCGCCTGATACTTGGTGTTCAGGCCGACATTGCCTGCGAGGTAGTCGATGGCCCCGTCATTGTTCACGTCGGCGGCAGTGAGTGAATTCCACCAGCCCGTCTGTTCGGCAAAACCCGCTTCGGCGGTCGCCTCGGTGAACGTGCCGTGGCCATTGTTGTGAAAGAGACGCAGGGACATCCATTCGCCCGCCACGAGGAGATCGGACCAACCATCGCCATCGACATCGGTCCAGAGTGCGGCCGTGACCATGCCGCACTTCCGCAAGGCGGGACAGGCGACATCGGTCACGTCAACCAGATTGCCATCGCGATTGGCGAGCAGGGTAGACTCAGGGGTGGTGGGATATTCGCCCGGCACCACCCGCCCACCAATGAAGACGCCGAGAGCACCGGTGTGGTCGAAGTCGGCGGCACACACGACTGAGGCGGAAAACGGCGGCAATTTAAACTGGCTCGCCGGCGCCTCCGTGAATTTGCCGCTGCCGTTGTTGAGATAAAGATGGCTGCGGAGCAGATCACTGGTCTTGTCCACTTCGACGCTCCCCGCAGTCACCAGGAGATCCATGGCGCCATCACGATTCACATCGAGGAAGAGAGCGGACATCGCCTCGCGTTCGATGGTGTCGTCCCACGGCTGTTGCTGCCGGGAACGGGCATAGTGGCCGTTGCCGTCATTGAGATAAAGCGCGCTGCCGTGCCCCGCGCCGCCGGCAAAAAATAGATCGGGATGGCCGTCGCCGTTGGCGTCACCCCAGGCGATCCCGCCGCCAAGCGTGTTCATGCGATTGGGCAGCAGCGACTGCGCGGGCCGCGCCATGTCGTTGAAAACTCGCTCCTGGTTGACGAAATCCAGCCCGAGTGCCGGCGCTTGATCCTGAAAATATCCCTTGTCGATGGGCCGACTGCGAAGCGCGGCCGGCAACTTGGCCGGACCGGCGGGCTCGGTGATGACGTAGCGCGCATTGGCCGCGAGATTCTTGAATTTTTGCACCTGGCCGCCCGGCCAGCGGATCTCGAGCTCAGCCACACTGGGGTCCGTGCCGAGGCCGAAATGCATGATCGGCGCAGAAGACGACAGCGCGCCACGTGCGACGGACACCCGGCGGGTCTGCACGCCCTGCCCGGTCTGAGCGATGGCCTGGGCCCCGACGCCGAATTTATTGCTTGTCGTGCCCTTGAGTTGGACCGTGATGCTATTGCCCGCGGGGCAATCATTGCGATACACACTGATCGTATCTTCAAAGTTAACGTAGACGAGGTCGAGATCGCCGTCGTTGTCGAGATCCGCCAGAGCCGAGCCGAAGCTGACGCCGTTGTGATCCAGGCCCCAGTCTTTTTGGACCTTGGTGAAATGGAGATTGTGATCGTTGTGAAATGCGAGATGCGTTTCGTTCTGCGGCGGCTTGCTCTTGATCAACGCGACAATCTCCGCCTGCGACTGGAGTTTCTTCACCTTGTTCAGCAGGTCGGAATCGATGAAGGGCCGCACCATGCCGTTCGTTACGTGCAGGTCGACCCAGCCGTCGTTGTCGAGATCTTCAAAGCGCGGCGACCAAGTCCAGTCCGTGCTGCCGAGCCCGGTCAGCTTGGCGATTTCCCGGAAGCGATCTGCGCCGGAGTTCAAGAACACGGCGTTCTTCATGTACTGGGGCGTGACGAGCGTATCCATGTAGTTCACGAGTCCGCCCATGTCGCCCATCGCGACCTTCGATTTGTAGTGGGTCGTGCCCGCCATCTCGGCGACGAAGAGATCGAAGAGCCCGTCGTTGTTGATGTCGGCCGAGTCGGAACCCATGGAAAACCACGTGGTGTGGGGCACCGCGGTGGTCAGGACATCGGTGAAAGTGCCGTCCCCGTTGTTGCGATAAAAGTGATCGGGTGGCGCAAAATCGCTGGCGATATAGAGATCAGGCCAGCCATCGCCGTTGGAGTCGAACCAGGTGGCCGAGTGGCCATGAATCGGATCGCGCGACAGACCGGCCTGCACTGAAACATCCTCAAACGTGCCGTCGCCGCGGTTGTGGTAAAGACGAGGCGCCTCGCCATCGGGCGAGCGTTTGGCGTCGGAGATGTTGCACAGCACGAGCAAGTCGAGTTTGCCGTCGCGATCGTAATCCTCGAACGCACCGATCACGCTGCCCGAGACGAGCGCAATGCCCGCCTGCTGCGCGGCTTCCTTGAAGTGGCCGTGCCCATCGTTCAAGTAGAGCAGATTCGGGGCGTTGAACCGGCAGACGTAGATGTCCAGAAAACCATCGTTGTTGACATCGGCCATCGTCACGCCGGTTTTCCAGCCCACCCCGTTGGCGGCCGCCGGACCCGCGACGCCCGCGGCCGCGGTGATATCGACGAACTTAAACGGGCCAACTTGCCGGAAGAGTTGATTCGGCCGCGTCTTGTTCGCGACAAAGATATCGGCGAGACCATCGCCGTCGACATCACCAATGGCGAGGCCCGAGCCGATCGCGCCCGTGGAAAATTCCTGAAAGCGTGTGGTCCACATGGCCGGATCGTCGTAGGGATTTTGGACGTTAAGGCCCGACTCGGATGCCGGGATGGGGGTGAAGGTCATATGGTCCGCCTGGCCACTTTTCCGGGCGAAGGGAAACGACTGGATTGCCGAAGTCGGTGCGGCATTAACCGTGAAGACAGTCGCAGCGAAAGTGGCCGCAAATAGGAGAACGCGAGTTGCGTGCATGGTGGGTGAATCCTGGTGGAGGGTTGGGGTGGCGGCCAGAAGCCGCTCGCCAGGGGTCTGGCGATCGATCCGCGACGGGCGCGTTCTTGCCCGGGGCTGGGCGCGGATACCAGCTTGGTGGGGTGAACTGCTGCTGGCGTGTGGCCAATGGCCCGGCCCCTCCCGTCCCGCGAAGTCCGCTCCGTCAGGGCTGGGCGGGAATCCCGCGCGCGAGCAACTTCGCGAGCGCCGCGGGGTTGTCGGCCGGCAACTGGCAGACAAAGTTCTCGCAGACGTAGGCGGTGGCGCCCGCGGGATTCTCCGCGGAAAATTCGGCGACGAGCGGGATGCGGGCGATGAAGAACGGGCGGCTCGTCGCATCAATCAGGGCGAGCGCGCGCCGGGGCAGAAACCGCGACCAGACTTCCCGGAGCAGGCCCTGGGTGGCGGGCGCGGCCCGGTCACCCTGGATGTAGATTTGTTTCGGCGAGCCATCGAGCCATGCGGCGGAAGCGAGCATCTGCGGCATCGCCAGCGGGGCCCGCGCGAGCTGCGGACCGAACGCCCGGGCGGTGCGGCGGGCGAGCGCCAGCCAGTCCTCGCGGTGGAGGAGGGCCCCAAGGCGGGCGAGGTTGCGCACGGCGATGGAGTTGGCGGAGGGTTCGGCGCCGTCGTTGTCTTCCTTCAGGCGCAGGAGCACGCTCGCATCACCGGCGGCGTTCGCGAAGTAGCCGCCGGCCGCGTCGTCGGCGAAGAGTTGATTCTGTTTTTCCTGCAGCCGCTCGGCCCACTCGAGCCAGCGCACCTCAAACGTGGCCTCGTAAAGATCCAGCAAGCCTTGGATGAGAAACGCGTAGTCGGCGGCGAACCCGCGCGCGTCGCGCGCGCTGCCTCGATCGCTGTGCGCCAGCCGGCCGGTGGCCGGGTCATACAGCCTGGCCTGTACGAACGCTGCCGCGCGACTGGCGGTGGCGGCCCAGGCCGGATGGTCGAGGACTTGGGCGGCCCGCGCAAAGGCGGAGATCGCGAGGCCGTTCCACGCGGTGACAATCTTGTCGTCGCGCAGCGGGTGGGGGCGCTGCGCCCGCGCCGCCGCGAGCCGCTGAACGGCGGCGGCGATCCGGTCATGGGTTGCGGGCTCGCTCAGCTGAAAATGCGCGGCGGTCTCGGCCTCGGTGTGGGCGCGGAAGAGGACGTTCTGGTGGGCGAGTTCGGCGGCCGATTCACCGGCGACGTTGCCGTCGGGCTGCACGCCATAGGTGTAGCTGAAGAGGCGGGCGTCGTCGGGGCCCAGGAGTTGGGTAAGTTCCAACTCGGTCCAAACGTAGAAGGCGCCTTCGCCGTGGACGGAGGGATTGGTGCTGAGCGCGCTATCCGCGTCCTCGGCCGTGTAGAATCCGCCGTCGGGATGGGTCAGCTGGCGGCGGACATAGGCCAGCGTGTCGGTCGCGGCGTCACGCAGGGCCGGATCGGCGGCGAGTTGCCATCCGGTCAGGTAGACGTTCGCGAGCTGGGCCTGATCGTAGAGCATTTTCTCGAAATGGGGCACACGCCACTCCGCATCGACCGTGTAACGGTGAAATCCGCCACCCAGCTGGTCGTGAATCCCGCCCGCGGCCATCGCGCGCAGGGTCGCCAAGGCCATGTGCAGCGCCGCCCCGCGGTGCCCGGAGTCGACGGACGTGGTGGCGACATCGAAGAGAAACTCGAGGTTGACGGGCGTGGGAAACTTCGGCGCCGACTCAAAGCCGCCGTGCGCGGGATCGAAGGCTGCCTTGAGCTGGGTGAAGGCCTGCTCGCGGAGCGCCGCGAGCGGCAGCTCGCCGGCCGAGGTCGCGGCGTGAGTGTCGGCGGCAAGCGCGGCGAGCATTTCGTCGGATTTTCGGAGGACCTCCTCATGCTGTTTCGACCAGAGGTCGGCGAGGCGGGTGAGCATGGTCTTGAATCCGGGGCGGCCGGCGTGGTCGTCGGGGGCGAAATAGGTGCCGCCGAAGAACGGTTTCAGGTCGGGCGTAAGCCAGACCGACATCGGCCAGCCGCCGCTGCCGGTTGAGGCCTGCACGAAGGTCAGGTAAACGCGATCGAGGTCGGGCCGTTCCTCGCGATCCACTTTGATGCAGATAAAATTCTCGTTGAGCTGCCGGGCAATCGCGGGGTCGGAGAAAGATTCCCGCGCCATCACGTGACACCAGTGGCAGGTGGAGTAGCCGATCGAGAGGAAAATGGGTTTGTTTTCCTTTTTCGCACGCGCGAACGCCTCGTCGCCCCAGGGATACCAGTCAACCGGGTTAGCGGCATGCTGGCGCAGATAGGGCGAGCTCTCGTGGCTGAGCCGATTGGGCGGCCGGGCGACGGTGGTTTCCTGGCCGGCCTGGAGCGAGTGGGCGACCGGCCCGGAAAGAAGACAGGCAAGGAGCAGGCGGGCGGCGACTGGCCACCCCCGTTTGGTGACGAGTCCGCCGCCGGGCGCCGAGCACCGGCCGGTCCGTGTTTCGCGCCCCCTCACGCAATGAAGGAGTAATCGTATGGCGGGCGCATCTTGCGGGTCACATAGCCGTTCGCTTCCTGGGCGTCGGGTCCCACGAACTTTTCCGCGGTGGAATCCCATTCGAGTTGGTGGCCGGTGCGCAACGCAATCGCGCCGAGATGGCACATGGTCGCCGAGCGATGGCCGGTCTCGACATCGCAGATGGGCTGGGCCCGGGAACGCACGCAGTCGAAGAAATTATCCATGTGGTTCTTGCTCTCGTAGAGCCGCACCGCATCGGTGGGCAGCGGATCCTTGAGCAGTTGCGGATCACTGGCCTTGATCTCGTCGCGATTCACCCAGATCCAGCCGTTGGGACCCTCGAAACGGATGCCGTTGCGCTGGCCCGCCGCGTTCACGACGCCCCCGTAGATGGTGTCATCCTTGGTGGTATTGATCTGCAGACCGATGCCGTTGGCATAGGTGTATTTCACCTCGTAATCGGCGTAGGCGTTGTAACCGCCCGGGATGGGTTGGGACAGGGCCCGCGCCTCGACTTTGCTGGGGGCCAACAACCCGATGGCCCAGTAGGCGATGTCGTTGTGGTGGGCGCCCCAGTCGGTCATCGTCCCGCCGGAATACTCGTACCAGAAGCGGAAGTTTGCATGGCAACGCTCGGTCACATATTCTGCGGCCGGCGCCTGCCCCTGCCAGAAATCCCAATTCAAGCCGGCGGGAACGGGGGAGGGGGCAAACGGACCGGCGCGCAATCCCGCCGGCAGCCAGACCTGGGCCCGCTGCAATTTTCCCAGGCGCCCGTTGCGGACCAGTTCGCACGCGAGGCGGAACCGCTGCGAGCTGCGTTGCTGGGTGCCGGTCTGCAGGACGACGCCGTTATCGCGCACGGCCTTGATGATGTGGCGGCCCTCATCAATCGTCAGCGTCAGAGGCTTTTCCCCGTAGATATCCTTGCCGGCCTTGGCGGCGGCCAGGTTGACCAAGGTGTGCCAGTGGTCGGGGGTGGCGTTGACGATGACATGAATATCATCCCGGGCCATGACTTGCCGGAAATCCGCATAGATCTTGGGCGCCATGCCCTCGACCGTGAATTGGACGGCGGCGGCGGCGGCGTGGGTTTCGTCCACGTCGCAGACGGCCAGAATATCCCCGTGGCGGCTGGCATTGGCTGCATCGCCGCGCCCCATGCCCCCGCAACCGATGAGGGCGATGCCGGGCCGGTCGTTGGGTCCCAGTCGTCGGGAGGTCTCGGCGGCGGCCAACTGCTGGCGCTCGACAAACCAGAGCGGCAGGCCGGTTATGGCCGCGAGCATTCCGCAGCGTTGGAGAAAAGCGCGGCGCGAGAGGTTGAATGATGCGATGGGGGCCGAGGGGGAGTCCGGGGATTTCATGGGGGTGGGTGGGCTATTCGATTCTGGTGAGACCGTGCCACCGACGAGACGCCGGCGGCAAGAGTTATAGGGGAAGGGTCAGGCCTTTGTGCTGGGCGCGAGGCGGGCATTCGCCCGAATGAGGGCAAGGCGCTGGTCGACGCTCCGGCGGGTGGTGTGGGCTTCCTCCGGGGTGTGGAGGCACCAGTCAACGAGTTTATCCACCGAGGAGCGCGCCACGTAGCAACGCGTGTCGGAACCCGCGTAATAGATGAGGACAGTTTTCGCCTTGTCGGGCAGTTGCACCCAGCCGTTGGTGAAGGTGACGTTTGATACGTCGCCAAAGCCTTCGCCGCCATAGGGCGCGAGGAAGTGTCCGCCCGGACGGGCGCTGACCTTCGTCGGGTCCTCCAGCGAGGTCATGAACATGTAGAGCACATAGCGCAGACCGGCCGCGCAACCGCGCACACCGTGGGCGAGGTGCAGCCAGCCGTGGGCGGTCTTGATTGGAGCCGGACCCTGGCCGTTCTTCACTTCCTTGATCGTGTGATAGGCACGGCCGTCGATGATCTTCTCCGGGCCGGTAACGCCGGTGCTGATGTCCGGGCACAAGGCCCAGCCAATGCCGCCGCCGGAGCCGACGTCGATGAAGCCGTCCATGGGGCGGGTGTAGAACGCATACTGGCCGTCGACGAACTCGGGGTGCAGGACGACATTGCGTTGCTGCGAGGCAGGCGTCCTGAGATTGGGCAGGCGCTCCCAGGTTTTGAAATCCTTGGTGCGAACCAGACCGGCCTGCGCGACGGCACTCGAGAGATCACCGGGCTTGGCGTTCGGGTCCTTGGCCTCGGCACAGAACTGGCCGTAGATGCAGCCATCCTCGTGGAACACGATGCGCAGGTCGTAGACGTTGGTCTCGGGCTGCAGCTCGGGCAGGTCGACGGGCTCGGCCCAGAAGCGCCAGCCGCCGATGCCGTTGGCGCTTTCGGCGATGGCGAAGAGACTCTTGCGGTCATAGCCCTCGAAGCGGACCACGAGGTGGACCTTGCCCTTCCAGTAGAAAGCGCCGGGGTTGAGCGTGGCGTTGACGCCGAGGCGCTCCATGCAGAACGGATTGGTCTGGGGATTGAGATCGTAGCGCCACTCGATCGGCGCGTGCTGGTAGGTGATGACCGGATGCTGGAAGCGCTCGAAGACGCCGTTGTCCCAGTTGCGGTCGACCGGGTTCTTGCGGTTGAGGAATTTTTCGTGCTTCGCGCGCACCGTTTTGAGCCGGGCGGTGAAAGCACGCTCGACGGCCGACGCGCGGGCCGGGGCTGATTTCTTTTTGAGGGAGACGGAACGGGATTTTTTCATGAGGAAAATTGTATTAATGTGATGCGCCGCCCGCGAGGGCGCGCAGGCGCGCGGGAGCCTCGAGGCCGGTGCGGCCATTGTGGTAGGGACATTTCCAGAAGCTGACCTTCTCGAAGGTGGGAATGACGCGGCCGGCGCGGTCCACGCCGCGAAACCACTCGCCGTGTTGGCGGTCGATGAGGCGGGCTTCAATGAAATCCCAGCAACGCAGGGCCGCGGCCAGATAGCGTCCGTCGCCGGGCGCCAGTTGCGCAGCGTTCAGAAAACCCACGACCGCCTCGGCCTGGGGCCACCATTCCTTCCGGGCATCGGTGATGCCGCTGGGGCCACCTTCATTGAAAATCCCGCCGTCAGCATCCGTGCCCTCGCGCAGCGTCGCGTCCGCGATGGCCAGCGCGTGGGTGCGGGTGCGGGCCAGGAGGGCCGGATCCCCGAGTACCTCCGCGGCCTCAGTCAGCAGCCAGGCGGCCTCGATGTCGTGGCCGTAGGAAATGCGATCCGAACGCAGTTGCCAGTCGGTGCTGAAAAAGAGTCCGAGGTGGTGCGTGGCGGGATTGAGGATGCGCGTCAGCATGAGCTCGACCAAGGCAGTCTGCCGACGGCGCAGCGTGGCATCGGGCCAGACGCGCAGCAGGTTGGTGTAGGCCTCCATGATATGCAGATGCGTGTTCTGCGACTTGGGTTCATTGAGATCCACCGCGCTCAGGCGCTGGTCGGCGATGGGCGACCAGTCGCGTGCATAGGCTTCAAAGTATCCGCCGTGTTGGGGGTCGCTCGCGTGTTGCTCAAGGAGATGATACAGGGCGATGGCGCCGTCGAGCGGCTCGCGCCGGCCGCTGGCAAGATGATATTCGGTCAGCGCGTAGATGCCGAAGGCCTGGCCATAAATTTGTTTTCGGGTCTCCCGCGGAGTGCCGTCGGAGTTGATGGACCAGAAAACCCCCCCGTGCGTTTCGTCGGCGAAGCGCGCCAGCAGGTCGGTGTAGGCCAGGTCGGCCATCGGCAGATAAGCGGGATCGCGGTGCGCGCGGTAGGCGGCCGCAAAGGTCCAGAGAATGCGACAGGTCAGCAGGGCGCCACGGGGCGCCGTGGGGTTGACGACGAGATCGTTGGTGAGTTCGCCGTGAAAGGTGCCGCGCGGGGCATCCACCGCTTCCCGCATCCAGAAGGGCAGGATGTTCTGCCGGAGTTCCTGCTCCAGGCGGCTGCTGTAGGCGAGCAGAGTGGGGGTGTCCATCGGGGAGCAGCAGACTTTGCGGTTGGACCGCCCGGGTCAAAACCGGAGTGCGCCGCCGCCTTGTGATTGGGCGCATTTTAATTGAGATTCATTGTCCGGCGCAAAAGGCGGAAAGTCACCGTTCGCGCCCAATTCCCCGAGGAGAATTCGATTCGCCGCCGTCCAATCCCGCCTCCCGGGCTGGCCTCGCTCCTTTCAATAATTTTGTTGGTGTGCTTCGGGTGCGGCCCTGCTTGAACCACCTGCCGGTTGTGCCCGATCCGCGACTGCGCCGCCCGTCCCGGGCGCGGCCAGAGCTTACTTCACCCCATCCCTCCCATGACTCGTCGTGATTTTCTCGGTGCTTCCGCCGTGACCGCCGCCGGCGTTCTGCTGCAGTCCCAACTCCAGGGCCAGCCGGCCGCTGCGCCCCGGCCCCAGCCGCGCATCCCGCGCTGGCGCGGCTTCAATCTCACCGAACTGACCGGGGGCCAGCGCGGCCACGCCTACCGTGAGATGGATTTTCAGTGGATGCAGGAGTGGGGCTTTGATTTCGCGCGACTGCCCTGTTCCTACTGGGCGTGGTCGGATGTGAAAAATTGGATGACCATCGATGAGGACGCGCTCAAGCCGTTGGACCAGGCCATCGCGTTCGGCCGCCAGCATGGCATCCACCTCAATCTGAACCTGCATCGGATTCCCGGCTACTGCGTGAACGGCCGCGAGCGGGAACCCTACCTGCTCTTCGACAGTCCGCGCGACTCGATGCAGCGCGCCCTCGAGGCGGCGGTGCATCACTGGAGCTACCTCGCCCGGCGCTACCAGGATGTCCCCTCCAACGTGCTCAGCTTTGACCTGTTCAATGAGCCACCCTTCATGCCCGACCAGTCGCGCTACGTGGAGGTCGCCCGGGCATTGATCGCCGCCATTCGCGCGGTCAGCCCGGACCGGCTCATCGTCGCCGACGGTGCGGATATCGGCCAGACCCCCGTCATGGGCCTCGTCGACCAGGGCATCGTGCAAAGTACGCGCGGCTACCAACCCAAGATGGTCAGCCACTACACCGCCACCTGGGTGCCGAAAAATGAATTTGAATCATTCGCCACGCCCACATGGCCGATGGTCGACCTGCACGGCGTGACCTGGAACCGTGAAAAACTCCGCCACGAGCTCATTGCCAAATGGCAGCCGCTCGTCGAGCTGGGCGTGCCGATTCATGTCGGTGAGTGGGGCTGCTTTACCCGGACCCCGCATGCGGCCTGTCTCGGTTGGATGGGGGATATGCTGTCCCTCTGGAAAGAGGCCGGCTGGGGCTGGTCGATGTGGAATCTCCGCGGGGGCTTCGGGATCGCCGACAGCGAGCGGCCCGATGTGAATTACGAGGATTTCCACGGCCACAAGCTCGACCGGAAGATGCTGGAGCTGCTGCTGGCGCATTGAGTGTAGGTCGGGCTTTACGCCCGACAGGCAACGGAGCCCGGTCGGGGATAACCCCCGACCGACAATCAAATCGTGGCACCTTTTGTATGAACTTCAGTGCTCGCCCGCCTTTGCCGCCGCCATCAGCTCGTGCCCGCGCTCGATCAGTTCGAAGCAGGCGCGGCTGCTGTGATACGGGCATTTCCACAGGGTGACCTTGGGGCGGGGCAGTGGCCGCCCGGCGCGGTCCACGGACTCGATCCAGTCGCCGTACTTGCGATCGACAAATTTCGCTTCGATGAAGGCCCAGCTGCGCCGGGCCGCCGTCAAATAGCGCGGGTCCCGTGAGAGCTGGTAGGCATTGAGAAAACCGACGGCGGCTTCCGTCTGCGGCCACCAGTCCTTGTTCGTGTTGGTGTAGCCGTGGGGATTGCCCTCGTTGATGACGCCGCCATCGGGGTCGACCCCCTCCGCGAGGGTCGCCTGCGCCATGGCCAGGGCGACCGGCTTCACCTGCGCGATGACCGCGGGGTCGCCCAGCACCGCCGCGGCCTCCACCAGCAGCCAGCTCAACTCGATGTCGTGGCCGTAGGAAATTTCGTCCGATACCGGTGTCCAATCCTGGCGCATGAACAGAATCAGGTGATGGGTGCGCGGATCAATCAGGTGTTTCAAGGTCACGCCGATCAGGTCGCGTTGTTTTTGGCGCAGTTCCTCATCCGGCCAGACCCGGAGCAGGTTGGTGTAGGCTTCCATGATGTGGATATGGGAGTTCTGGGATTTGGGGGCCCGGCCGAGCACGTTCTGCTGGTCGCTCAACGGCCGCCACTTTTGATCAAAGGCATCAAGGTAGCCGCCAAAGGTGCGGTCATGCGCGTGCTGCTCCACCAAACGATAGAGGGTGATTGCTTGGTCGAGCGCCGGCTGTTCGCCGGTCGCGCGGTAGAATTCCGCCAGGGCATACACGCCGAACACCTGGCCATAGATCTGTTTGTGTGCGTCCCGCGGTTGGCCGTCGGCGGTGATGGTCCAATAGAGTCCGCCGAACTCCTTGTCCCAGAATTTATCCACCAGGTCCCGGTAAGCCCAGCGGGCCATCGCGAGATATTCCGGGTCATGGTAGACCCGATAAGCCTGGGAAAACGTCCACAAAATCCGGCTCGTCAACAAGGCGCCCCGCGGTGCGTCTTTGCTCACCTTCATGTGGGCGTCGATCAGTCCGTAGAATCCTCCGCGATCGAGATCTCGTGTGTGCTTGAGCCAAAAGGGCAGGATGTTGCCGCGCAGTTCCTGCTCGGCCCGCCGGGCCAGTTCCTGCAACGCGGCCGCGGCCGGTGGCCGGGGAGCATCCGGCGGGGCGGCGGGTGCAATCGCTCCGGCCATCCCGCAGGTCAGGCAGATGGCAAGCAGGAGAGGCCAGCGGCGGAATTTCATTCTCAAGCTGATTATAATGAAGCGGGCGTCGAGGGCGACTATGGAGTTTCTCAACCCGCGGTCGCGGGGGAATCGATGGAGGGACGGTCTCCGTACCGTCCGGGCTGATGCACCGGCCGCCGTCCGGGCTTGCGCCCCGGCTGTCGCCCCGGCCGGTGCGGAGACCGGCACTCCCACTGGCAAAACGTCGGAGAAACACGGTTTGAAGGCACCCCCTGACTTTTCTTCCCGGACGTGGCCTGAAAAACAAAGAGCCGCTGACTTTGGTCAGCGGCTCTTTTGAAATGGTCGGGGCGGCGAGATTCGAACTCGCGACCTCTTGCTCCCGAAGCAAGCGCTCTACCAGGCTAAGCTACGCCCCGATTTTTGGCTCCGGTTCCGACCGGAAGAAGGGCGAAAAGACCCCAAAGGCTGGTGCGTAGCAAACAAAATATTTCAAGCCCTCAGACGGGATCGGCAATTGAGTGAGGGGGAACGTGGCCTCCGGACACGTTGGTTTCTCTGCCCTGCAAATCAACCCGGTCCCGCCTGTCCGACGTAGCCTCGGCGAAGTCGGAAGGCCGGGTTTCCCCTCCACCGGGCGCGACGATGCCCCCTGCCTTTGCCGCCGAAATTGCCCTCCGGCCGAGAGGGCCGTTGTTCACCTGAGCTTATGACAGGCATCGGGTTCCAGCTGGATTGGGCCAGCGACACTCGGGCGTTGTGCCGGGCCGGGGCGAATCGCCTGAATCTTGGCAAAAAACATGATTGCAAGCATCGGCTTGCTCGCGCGTTGATTGTCCTCCCGCGCCTCGGCTGGCTACCACCGAATCTGTCCGAGGTGTGGCATATTATTAGCTTTATTCTTTTCCACCGATTTCCCCACCAGTGAGCAACCTATCGACATCTCCGCTTAGTGCTTCCCGCCGCGCTGACGCTGCCCCCGTTTCCGGGCGGCCCGGGAAGCAGGGCCTCTACGATCCGTGGTTCGAGCACGATGCCTGCGGCGTCGGCTTCGTGGTGGACATGAAGGGCCGTAAAACCCACCAGACACTCCGCAACGCCCTTCAGGTGCTGATCAACCTCGACCATCGCGGCGCCAGCGGCAGCGAAATCAACACCGGCGACGGCGCCGGCGTGCTGCTGCAGATGCCGCACAAGTTTTTCACCGAGGCCTGTAAGACGACGCGCATCACCCTGCCCGCGGCCGGCGAATATGGCTGTGGGCTCGTTTATCTCCCGCGCAATCCCACCGTCCGCCGCAAGGTCGAGGAAAAATTCGAGCAGGTCGTGCAATCCGAGGGCCAGGTGTTCCTCGGCTGGCGAACCGTCCCGACCAGCAGCGCCGCCCTCGGCGATACCGCGCTCTCCTGCGAACCCTTCATGCGCCAGGTGTTCATCGGCCGCGGCGCGGGCGTGACCGACGACCTCGCCTTCGAGCGCAAACTCTACGTCATCCGCAAGCGCGCCTACACCGACATCCGCACCTCCACCATTTCGGGCTCCGAAACCTGGTACGTGGCCAGCCTGTCGATGAAGACCCTCGTCTACAAGGGCATGCTGCTCACGACGCAGCTGGCGGATTATTTTCCCGATCTCGCCAACCCGGCGATGGAGACCGCGCTCGCGATCGTGCACTCGCGTTTTAGCACCAACACCTTCCCGAGTTGGGAGCGCGCCCATCCCTACCGCTACATTGCGCACAACGGCGAGATCAACACTCTCCGGGGCAATATCAATTGGATGCATGCGCGCGAGGCCCTGTTTGAGTGCGAGGCTTTCGGTGACGACATCAAGAAGATCCTCCCCATCATCAACCCGCACGGCAGCGACTCGTCGATGTTCGACAACACGCTCGAGCTCCTGGTCCTCGCCGGCCGTCCGCTGGCGCATGCGATGATGATGATGATCCCCGAGCCGTGGTCCAACCACGAGACGATGGCCGACGACCGCCGCGCCTTCTACCAATATCATTCCTGCCTCCTCGAGCCGTGGGACGGCCCCGCCGCCATCGCGTTCACCGACGGCAAGCAGATCGGCGCCATCCTCGACCGCAACGGCCTGCGCCCGTCGCGCTATTACGTGACCAGGGACGGCCTCGTCGTCGTCGCCTCCGAGGTCGGTGTGCTGGATTTTCCCGCCGCGGACATCGTCCAGAAGGGCCGGATCCAGCCCGGCCGCATGTTTCTGGTCGATACCGAGCAGGGTCGCATCATTCCGGACGAGGAGATCAAGCAGGACATCTGCAACGCCCGCCCGTACCGCGAGTGGCTGAACCAGCATCTCGTCCATCTCAGCGACCTGCCTGACGCACCGTCCATCGAACAACCGGACCACGAGACACTGCTCCAGCGCCAGATCGCCTTCGGCTACACCCACGAGGACGAGCGCATCATCATCGCGCCGATGGCCAAGGACGGCGTCGAGGCCATTGGTTCGATGGGCAACGACTCCGCGCTGGCCGTGCTCTCGAACAAGCCGCGCCTGCTCTACGATTATTTCAAGCAGCTCTTCGCCCAGGTCACGAACCCGCCGATCGATTGCATCCGCGAGGAGATCATCACCTCCGCCGAGACCCGCCTTGGCTCCGAGGGCAATCTCCTCAACCCGCAGCCGACCGCCTGCCGCCGCGTCGAGCTGAAGTGGCCGATCCTCACCAACGAGGAATTCGCCAAAATCCGCCGCACCGACCTGCCCGGCCTCAAGATGGGCGTGCTGCCCATTCTCTTTCGCACCGCCCGCGGCGAGCGGGGCCTCGCGAAGTCCATGGAGGAACTCTTCATCATGTCCCGCCGCATGATCGAGGAGGACGAGGTCAACGTCCTCATCCTCAGCGACCGGGGTGTGACCAAAGATTACGCGCCGATCCCCGCGCTCATTGCGGTGGCCGGCCTGCACCACTATCTGATCCGCGAAGGCCTGCGCACGCGCGTGTCGATGGTCATCGAGACCGGCGAGGCCCGCGAGGTGCACCACTTCGCGTTGCTCATCGGCTATGGCGCCAGCGCGATCAACCCCTACGTGGCGTTCGAGACGATCGACGACATGATCCGCGAGGGCCTGCTCACCGGCATCGACCACAAGACCGCCTGCAAGAACTTCGTGAAGGCCGGCTCCAAGGGCGTGATCAAAGTCATGTCCAAGATGGGCATTTCCGCCATCCAGAGTTACCGCGGCGCCCAGGTCTTTGAGGCGCTCGGCATCCGTCAGGATGTCATCGACCATTACTTCACCTGGACGTCCTCGCGCATCGGCGGCATCGGCCTCGACGTTATCGCCCAGGAAGTCCTCTTGCGCCACCGCGCCGCCTACCAGGACCGCCGCGTCGATGGCCACGTGCTGCCCACCGGCGGCCTCTACCAGTGGCGCAACGACGGGGAAGGGCACCTCTTCACGCCCGAGTCCATTCATGCGCTGCAGAAAGCCGTCCGCACCGGCAACCTCGCCGTGTTCCGCCAATACTCGAAGCTCGTCAACGAGCAGGCGGGCAAGCTTTGCACGCTGCGCAGCCTCCTGGAATTCAAGGCCGGCCCGTCCGTGCCGCTCGAGGAAGTCGAGCCGGTCGCGGCGATCGTGAAACGCTTCAAGACCGGCGCCATGTCCTACGGCTCCATTTCGCAGGAGGCCCACGAGACGCTCGCCATCGCGATGAACCGCCTCGGCGGCAAGTCCAACACGGGCGAGGGCGGTGAGGACGCCGAGCGCTTCACGCCGATGGCAAATGGCGACTCCAGGAATTCCGCCATCAAGCAGGTGGCCTCCGGCCGCTTCGGCGTTACGAGCGAATACCTCGTCGCCGCGCAGGAACTCCAGATCAAGATGGCCCAGGGCGCGAAGCCCGGTGAAGGCGGCCAATTGCCCGGCACCAAGGTTTATCCGTGGATCGCGAAGACCCGTCTCACCACCGCGGGCGTCGGTCTTATTTCACCTCCGCCGCACCACGACATCTATTCCATCGAGGATCTCGCGGAGCTCATTCACGACTTGAAAAACGGCAACCGCCACGCGCGCATCAGCGTGAAACTGGTGGCCGAGGTCGGGGTCGGCACGGTCGCCGCCGGCGTCGCCAAGGCGCACGCGGACGTCGTGCTCATCTCGGGCTACGATGGCGGCACGGGCGCCTCTCCGCAGACCGCCATCCAGCACGCCGGCCTGCCGTGGGAACTCGGCCTGGCTGAGACCCACCAGACGCTCGTCTTGAACAACCTGCGTTCCCGCATCGCCGTCGAGACGGACGGCCAGCTCAAGACCGGCCGCGACGTCATGATCGCCGCGCTGCTCGGCGCCGAGGAGTTCGGCTTTGCCACCGCACCGCTCGTCGCCACGGGCTGCATCATGATGCGCGCCTGCCACCTCAACACCTGTCCCGTGGGTATCGCCACGCAGGACCCGCGTCTCCGCGCCAAATACACCGGCAAGCCCGAGCACGTCGTGAACTTCATGACGTATATCGCCACCGAGCTCCGCGAACTCATGGCGCAGCTGGGCTTCCGCACCATCGAGGAAATGGTCGGCCGCACCGACCGCCTCGAACCGAGGAAGGCCATCACCCACTGGAAGGCCAAGGGGCTCGACTTCTCCAAAATCCTCTACCAGCCCGACGTCGGACCCGAGGTCGGCCGCTTCTGCTCCATCAAGCAGGACCACGGCATCGACAAGTCCCTCGACATCACGACGCTCCTCGACCTTTGCGCGCCCGCGATCGAGCGGAAGGAGAAAGTCATCGCCGAGCTCCCGATCCGCAACGTCCACCGCGTCGTCGGCACGATCACCAGCTACGAGGTCACGAAGAAGCACGGCGCCGCGGGCCTGCCCGCTGACACCATCCGTCTCCACTTCAAGGGCTCGGCCGGCCAGAGCTTCGGCGCCTTCATGACGAAGGGCATGACGTTCTCCATCGAGGGCGACGCCAACGACTACGTCGGCAAGGGTCTCTCCGGCGGCAAGATCATCATCTATCCGCCGGCCGGCTCCACTTTCAAGTCCGAGGACAATATCATCGTCGGCAATGTCGCCCTTTACGGCGCGACCGGCGGTGAACTCTACCTCCGCGGCCGGGCCGGCGAACGCTTCGCCGTCCGCAACTCCGGCGTGGACGCCGTCGTCGAGGGCGTGGGTGACCACGCCTGCGAATATATGACCGGTGGCCGCGTCGTCGTCCTCGGCACCACGGGCCGCAATTTCGCCGCCGGCATGTCCGGCGGCACGGCCTACGTGCTCGACGAGGCGGGCGACTTCGCCTCGCGCTCGAACACGCAGATGGTCGGCCTTGAGAAGCTGGAGACCAAGGCCGAGATCGAGGCACTCCGCCTCCTGATCGAGAAACACTGCGACTACACCAAGAGCCCCCGCGCCAAGCAGGTGCTCGACACCTGGGCGGCCAGCGTGCCGAAGTTCGTCAAGGTCCTCCCGAAGGATTACAAGCGCATGCTCGCCTGCATCGAGCAGGCCCAGGCCCAGGGCCTGACCGGCGATGAGGCCATCATGGCCGCCTTCGAGGAAAACGCCCGCGACCTCGCCCGCGTCGGCGGAAACTGATTCTTCAACCACTGATCCACACTAATTGGACACTAATCCAAACTCATGCCGCTGCCTGCCGGTGGAACGCGACCTCCGGGCGCGTATTTCCGACTCCTCCATTAGTGGGTCATCAGTGAATATTAGTGGTTAGAAAATTTCTTCAAAACCATGGGTAAACCTACCGGCTTCATTGAATACCTCCGCGAGATTCCCGTCGACCGCGCGCCGATGGAGAGCGTGCACGACTACAAGGTATTCCACCACCACATGGAGGAGAAGAAGCTCCGCCACCAGGGTGCGCGCTGCATGAACTGCGGCGTCCCGTTCTGCCACACGGGCAAGCTCATCAGCGGCATGGCGTCGGGTTGCCCGATCAACAACCTGATCCCGGAGTGGAACGATCTCGTCTACCGCGGCCAGTGGAAGGAGGCGCTCGACCGCCTGCACAAGACGAACAACTTCCCGGAGTTCACCGGCCGCGTCTGTCCCGCGCCGTGCGAGGGCTCGTGCGTCCTCGGCATCAACGAGCCGGCCGTCACCATTAAAAATATTGAGGCCGCCATCACCGATCGCGGTTGGGACGAGGGTTGGGTCATCCCGACCGCGCCCACCGTCCGCACCGGCAAGAAGGTCGCCGTCATCGGCTCCGGCCCGGCCGGCCTGTCCGCCGCCGCGCAGCTCAATCTCGCCGGCCACACCGTCACCGTCTTCGAGCGCGCCGACCGTCCGGGCGGCCTGCTCATGTACGGCATCCCGAACATGAAGCTCGACAAGCAGGAGGTCGTCCTCCGCCGCATCAAGCACATGGAGGCCGAGGGCATCAAGTTTATCTGCAACGCCGACGTCGGCGAAAACGTCGAGCCGCAGATCTTCCTGCACGAATACGACGCCACCGTCATCTGCACCGGCGCCACCCTCCCGCGCGACCTGCCCATCGCGGGCCGCAGCCTCCAGGGCGTCCACTTCGCCATGGAGTTTCTCACCGCCAACACCAAGGCCGTCCTGGGCCACAACGGACCGAGCCCGATCCTTGCCGCGGGCAAGGATGTCGTCGTCATTGGCGGTGGCGACACCGGCACGGACTGCGTCGGCACGGCGATGCGCCATGGCTGCAAGAGCCTGCTGCAGATCGAAATTCTCCCGAAGCCGCCGCTGGAACGCACGGCGGACAACCCGTGGCCCGAGTGGCCCAAGACTTATAAGATGGACTACGGCCAGGAGGAGGCCGCCGCCAGGTTCGGCGCCGATCCCCGCATCTATCTCACGACCGTGAAGAAATTCATCGGCGACGCCGCCGGCAATTTGCAGGAACTCGTGACCGTCGAAATCAGGTGGGAGAAGAACGACAAGGGACAGTTCATCCCCCAGGAGCAACCTGGCACGGAGCAGACCCGCCCCGCGCAGCTGGTGCTGCTCGCGATGGGCTTCCTCGGGCCCGAGCAAGCCTTGCTGAAGGAGATCAACGTCGAGGTCGACGCCCGCTCTAATGTGAAGGCGGAGCACGAGAAATACACGACCAGCCTCAAGGGTGTCTTCGCCGCCGGCGATTGCCGGCGCGGGCAGTCGTTGGTCGTATGGGCGATTAACGAAGGCCGAGGTGCGGCCCGTGAATGCGACCGCTACCTGATGGGCTCGACCGATCTGCCCTGATGCTTCTCCACTGTAGGAGGGGCTTTACGCCCCGATTCGCAGGCGTTCCTTTACCGGAGCGCCTTTTCTTCGGTTATACCTTCACAAGAAGCACTAAAATTCAGACCATTTCACAGGAGGCCACAGAGAGCGCAGAGATTGAACACCAAGGAGCGAATGGTAGGGCGAGTCGTCCCTGACGACCCGTCCGGGGGCGGCGGCCGGTTCCTGAGCGCGGGCTTCGGTCCACGGTTCTCCGTCTTCCGTGCTCCTTCCGTCCGCGGTGCGGCGGGGAGGGACACCCCGCTGCAGGCTTTGCATGGGACGAAAACCGGGTTACGTTCCCCGCTGTCATGCTGCCGCGCATTCTGACGATTGATGAACTCGCCGCCTACTTGCATGTCGCGCGCCGCCATGTCGAACGGCTCATCCAGGAGGGGGAGATCCCGTGCGCGCTGCGGGGCGGCCGGATGGTTTTTCAGCGCGACGAGATCGACGCGTGGGCATCGCAACGCCTTCTCCGCCTCCCGGGCCAGAGCCTCGCCTGGTATCACCAGAAAACGATGCAGGGCACACGGCAAATTTTCCCCCGGGGGGCGCTCATTCCCGTCCTCCTGCAGCCGGATTACATCGATCTCGCCCTGCCGGCGAAGACGCGCGCCTCGGTGATCCGCGACATGGTCGGGCTGGCGGAACGCACGGGCCGGGTGTTCGATCCGCGGGAATTGCTCGACACGGTGGAGGCGCGCGAGGCGTTGTGCGCGACCGCACTACCCGGCGGTCTGGCCTTGCTCCACGCGCGCCAGCACCAGTCGCACCGGTTTGAAGGCTCGTTCCTCGTGCTGGGGCGTACCATCCAGGCCATTCCGTTCGGGGCGCCCGACGGTCACTCCTCGCGGGTGTTTTTCCTGATCTGCTGTCAGGACGAACGCATCCACCTGCACACGCTGGCGCGGCTGTGCTTGCTGGCACTGAAGACGAAGATCATCGCCCAGCTCCTCGCGGCGCCCGTTGCGGCGACCGCTTACGAGGCCCTGGTGGCGGCAGAACTGGCCGTGCTGCCGGCCAAGGTGGAAGCTGACCAGCAAAAGCGCCGCAAGGGCCGGCGCCGGTCATGAGCTGGGCGGGATTCATGCCGTTGCCCGCGAAAAATGCGAACGGACGCGAAAGAAGGACCGGGGCAAATTCTTGAACAGTGCCGCCACTGAACGGCGGGAGAAGCTACCCGGGAGAAATCCAACGCTCCTCTGCTGGATTTCGCGCCCATTATACCAATCGCCCGTTGAAAATACTCTGTCATTGCGAGAATCCCGCTTAGCCGGAACGTTTCATTCGGAATTTCCCGCAGATAGCGCGGATAAGCACGGATCAAGGCATTAAAGATAAAACCCGAACCGATCCAATCCACACCGTCCGGTGCGTAATTAGATCGGTTGGCTTTAGGCTGGTCTTAGCTCTGAAATATCCGGGTCGGTCCGCGCAATCCGCGGTTTTCTACTGCATGGATACGACTTAGCCCGCATATCCCGAGCAGCCGCGAATGCGGAAAAAGATTTGGCCCAGGGTGTGGTTTCGGTTGCGTGACGAGTGTGAAATATCCGGGCTAGCGGCAGGCCAACTGGAGTGCTTCTGGTTTTACTAGCCGCCTGCTTGGAGGGAGCCACCGTGCCTCTGTGCCGGTGGGACTGATACCAATTACTATGAGCATTTGGATTTCTGGCGGTAGGGCGCGCCCG
>JANMVS010000264.1:0-1644 GCA_031392885.1 Verrucomicrobiota bacterium | reverse complement strand
GCGCCCCAAGGTCCCCACCAGCGGCTCCATGAAGCCGGGGAGCCGCGCGAAATGACGCTGCCAAAGTTTTTTATTCCAGTCCATGCGGGGCAGCCTGAAGGAAACAAATTAAATGCTCAACACTTAACATAGTAATACTAGCGCAGATTCGAAAATACTAAGGCCACAAAAGGCACAGGAGACACACCAATTTGATCATCCGCTTTTGCGCCTCTTGTGGCTAAACTGGATTGTTCCAAAGTTGGCTGTTAAAACGGCGACATAATAAATTAACACGCTCTGGTTCATTAGGGACGTTGGTATCAGTAGTCGCATTTTGAGAGGGAAAATTGTCGACTGCCTCGTTACGGCTCAGCTCTCGGGTGCAAGTAGCGTTCATAGTCGGCCGGGGTGTCCAGGTCCGCCGCGGTCTCCAGCGGCACACTGGCCGTGGCGGCGCGCTGCTCCCGCAACAGCTCGCGGGCCCCCACTTCACCCTCGAGCTGCCGCAAACGATGGAACCAGTGTGCGGCGAACAGCACCGGCGGGCCGATCATTGCTCCAGTGGCGGATGCGACAATGGTTCGGCCGGTCGATTGATGGGTTTCGATCAGCCGGGCGAAATGAGCGGCGGAACAACCCGGCTGGTCGGCCAGGGCGACAATCACGGCCTTCGTCTCCGGCGACGCGGCCAGCACCGCTTCGACGCCGGCCCGCAAGGATGAGCCCATCCCGCGCTCCCACTGGTCATGGACGACGATCTGCACCGGCAATCCGTCGAGGCTGGAGCCGATCTGTGCGGCGTGCGCCCCGAGCACCACAGTCACGGAGGTCACCGGGGCGGCCAGCGCCTGTTCGGCGACCAGCCGCACCAGCGGCCGGCCCGCTACCGGCAGCAATTGCTTGGGCCGGCCCATGCGCTGCGAGGCTCCTGCGGCCAGCAGCACCAGCGCGCATGAAAATTTCTCAATCATGGATCGGACCCGGGGGACGTTCCCGCAGGAAGCCGGGCGTGCGTCCGGCGAGCCGCGCTTGGATTTCAGCAAGGATGGCGAGGGCCACGGTCTCCGGTGTTCTCCCCCCGAGGTCGAGGCCCACCGGGGCATGCAACCGCTGGCGCATTTCCGCGGTGATCTTCAGCCCCGCATCTTCGATGCTGGCGAGCAATCGCTGTGTCCGTTGGCGTGTTCCGAGCAAGCCGAGATAGGCAAGCGGTGCGGGCAGCAGGCGGGGCAGCAGCGCGATATCGTCGCGGAAGCGGTGGGTCATCACTACCGCCAGTGTCCGCGGGCCAAGCGGCACGGGGCGGACTGTCGCCTCGGCGGGGGAAACCATGACGGCCGCTCCGGGGAACCGCGCCACTGTCGCGTAGGCTGACCGCGAGTCCACCACCGTCACCTGCCAGCCCAACCCGAGTGCCATGCGCACCAGCGGTTGGGCATCGTCGCCGGCACCGAATACCACCAGCGGGTGCGGCGGCTGGATCGTCTCGAGAAAAATTTCCGCCCCTTCGGTTTCGGGGAGTGGATCCGCGGCGAGCCGGGTGCCGGGCATTGTTTCCGGCGGACCACCGTAATAAATGGCGAGTGCCGTTGGGCGCTGCGCGGCCAGATTGGCGAGCAGCACTTCGAGCCAGGGCGGCCGAACCGGCGGCAGCGGTTCCAG
>JANMVS010000216.1:0-5061 GCA_031392885.1 Verrucomicrobiota bacterium | reverse complement strand
GAGCCGTTCGTGCGTGCGGCTCATCCGAAGGATTCGCCCTGCCTTGCTACCGATACTCGATCCACTCCGGCGAGGCGTATTGCTCAATCAGGCCGGACACCTCGTCCTCGGGCATCTCGGGCCAGGGCGTGGGCTGCGCCGTCGTGCCCATGGCCCGGGCCAGACCTGCGGTGAATTTTTCCGCAAACACGTCCCAGTCGAGCGGGCCCAGGCTCCCCTTTTCGATCGAGCCCTGGAAGAGCAAGCCGTGCTTGTTTCGTTTCTGGGCGGCCCCGGCGATCTTGGCGCCCGCCTGCGCATGCACGACGTCGTAAAGCTCGGCGTGCTGGAAGCAGATGCCGAAAGGTGGAGCGGCTTGCCCCCAAGACGCTGCTCCTGAAAGCGCGTTAGGGGCAACACGCTCCACCAGCGCGTTGGGGTCAACGCGCTCCACCGGTTCGCAAGCGGTCTTCACCGCCGCCGGCTGCCCGAGCGCCACCAACGCCGCCGCCAGGCACTCGTGCACGATGCGGTAAGACTGCGTGGCCCGGGCGTCGTAGAGTTCGTGGCCGCGGGGCAGCACCAGCGCATAGGTCCAGTCCGTCCGATGATCGACCATCCCGCCGCCAGTGGGCCGGCGGCACAGGTCGAAGTTTTCGCCCGTGGGCAGATTTGCCCGGACAAACTCGATCTTCTGGCTGAAGCCGAAGGTGCAGGCCGCGGCGCGCCACCCGTAGTGGCGGAAGCGCGGCGTGGCGGGCTCCGGGTAGCGCTGCAGCAACAGGAAATCCAGCGCCATGTTCCCGGCGGCTCCCGCGGTGCGGCCGGGCAGGACGGACAGAGTCTTCATTGGGTGGAGTGTTTCAAAGTGCCCGGCCATCCGGGCCCCGCGAAGAATTCATCGCCGGGAAGATGCTTGGCCCCGGGAGCCTGCGCTGCCCTCAGAATGTGAGGTCTTGAAGCGAGCAGTGAGTCGATCCGCGTCATTCGGGGTCAATTGCTTTTACGCCAAGACTAGGTCGTGTATTCAAACCGGTTTGTCATCCTGAGCGAAGCGAAGGATCCAGCAGGATCCTCGCAACCGTTCAGCGCAAGGGAAGTCCTGCTGGATTCTTCACTGTGTTCAGAATGACTGGTTTTTATAAGGTTTGAAGACACACCCCGGCAAAGTCGGCTTATTTTTTTACGCGCGGCTGATACCCTTGGCGCAGGGTTTCGTTCATCTCCGGCAAGTGGTAGAAAAAACCGAAGATTTCAACCCCCTCTAAAATTTCGCGCGGGGGCACGGACGCCGCATGGAGCAAGGCACCCACGATGATGGCCCCAAAGGCGGCGGGGGGCAGGTCCGACCAGTTCCGCTGCCGGATCGCGCCGCTCCCGGCATAATACAACTGGCGGTCGGCGCCGACGAAGACCTTGATTTCCTTCGGGGCCGTGCCGGACAGTTCGGGCACCGCCAGTGGATTTTGTTTATTATAACGCTGCAGGTCGGTAACCAGCCAGCCGAACAGAGCCTGCATCCGCTCCACCGCCAGGCGCCGCAGCGGGGCATCCGTCTGGGCGACCGGTCCGCCCCTGGTCTCACGCAAACTGTCGGCCAGTTCGGAAAAGTTGTATTTTTCCGGCGCGCGGGAGCGGTTATCGCGTAATTCATCCCGCCACTCGACGAGGACGCCGGCCATTTTAATGCGGTTGTAATCACCCGTTGCGTTCGAATCCACCTGGAGCCGCGCCCTGACGGCGGTCTGGACCAGCTCGGCCCGGTCCCGCTCCTGTTGCTGCTCGCGGAAGGACCGCCAGACGAGCAAAGCCAGTACCACCACCACCACCGCGAGGGCCAGCACCTGGGCGGCCGCCAGATGCTGCTTCTTGGGCAAAGCTTGGGGGGGAGGCGAAAGCGCGGCCTCCGCCGCATCCATTGTCTGGGCCTCGAGCAGGAGACGGTAGATGGGGATTACCTGGGAAATGTTCTTAAGCTCGCGCGGGCCCAACCGGGTCACATGCAGTTCCAACTTGTTCTTTACCACATCATACACGGTTTGGGAAATACAGATACCACCGGGATGGGCTTCGGCCTGCAGCCGCGCTGCGATGTTCACGCCATCGCCCATAACGTCCTGGTCGTTGACGAACACGTCTCCGAGGTGGACGCCAACCCGGTGGGTGAGCGTCTCCGCCGCCGGCTGGGATTTCGCCAGTCCGGCAAAATACCGCTGCGTCGCCAACGCGCAGGCCACTGCCTGCACCGCGCTGGTAAAATAGAGCAGCAGGCCGTCGCCCGTGGTCTTGAGCACAGCGCCATGGTGCTCGGCGCAGATTTTCCGCATCGCCTCGAAATCGCGCTTTAATATCCGCAGGGTCAATTCCTCGTCCGTCTGCATGCGCGCACTGAAGCTGACCACATCGGTGAAAACGATGGCGGCCAGTGAGCGCTGTCCCGGGCGGACACCCGGAGGAATTTTGGGCTCCATAAAATGGCCTGGATATTAGGAGTTTGGCAAAACGGGCGCAATGTCATTACGCGTCCGCGTCGGCTTAGCCGGAGTCGGGCCGCTTAGGCCGCACCACGCGTTTTGCCGCCGAGGCCGCCGAGCATTCGCTCAATTGCATGACTCCGGCTCAGTTCATCCCGCCGTCCAGCAGCGTGCGGATGCCGCGCAAAAGCGTGCTCAGCGCAAAGGGTTTGGGCAGGTGAATCACGTGCTTGATCGGAAAATTGGCCAGCAGGGCCACGGACGATTCTGCCGAGGTGCTGACCAGCCGGATCCGGCGGTTCGCCGCAAAGAGTTTGCGCACCAGCGCGGCCCCGGACTTGGTGCCGCTGGGCACGAGCACCAGCTGGGGGGGCAACCGCTCCGGCCCGAGCAAGGTCTGCGCCTCGTTGGGTGTGGCGGCAGCCAATACCTGATAACCATCGGCCGCCAGAATTCCCGCGATCATTTTGCGCAGCACTTCGTCCGGCTCCACAATGAGCAACCGCTCGGTGCCGTGCACGGTGGGCAGCGTCCCGAGTTTGGTCACGGACGTCTGTTCCGGCTCGGAGGTTTCCGGCAGGTAAAGCTCAAAGGTGGTGCCGCCCCCGGGCGTGCTCTGCACGGCGATGTGGCCGTCGCATTGCCGAATGATGCCCAGGATCGTGGAGAGGCCCAGGCCGGTGCCGTGGGCCTTGGTCGTGTAGAAGGGCGTGAAAATATTCTGCAACACCTCGGGCGCCATGCCCTGGCCGGTGTCGGTGATGCTCACGACGGTGTAAAGTCCCGTTGGCATTCCGGCCGCCCGGCGGTCGGCCTCACCGCGAACGCGGTAATTGCTGGTGCGGATGATCAGTTTACCCCCCGCAGCCATGGCATCGCGGGCATTGAAGCAGAGGTTGAGCAGCACCTGCTGAAATTGGGTGGGATCAATGCGCGTGTTGCCGAGTGCGGAGGCCAGGCGCAACTCGACGGCGATCTCCTCGCCAGCAATCCGGCGGAGGATCTCTGCGATTTCCCGGATCAGGGTGTTGAAATTGATGACCTTGATCTCGGTTTCCTGCCGGCGGCTGAACTCCAGGATTTGCCGGGCAATAGTCGAGGCCTTGAGTCCGGCGCGGTGGATTTCCTGCAGGTCATTCTGGGCCGCCGGCGCCGCCGTCAGCTTGGCGCTCATAATCTCGCAGTAACCATTGATGATGGAGAGCAGGTTGTTGAAGTCGTGCGCCACGCCGCCGGCGAGCAAGCCCACCGTGTCGAGTTTCTGGGATTGGAGCAGGGCCTCGCGCAGGCTCATGAGTTTCGTTTGGTCCTGGTAGAGGCCCACGATCGGCGCGGCGGCGCCCCCGGGCAGGGAGCGGAAATTCCATTCCGCATAGAAGGGCACCCCATCCTTGCGGCTGAGCCAACCCTCGCCCTCGCGTCGGCCCAACATGACCTGCGTGAGGTCGGTCTTCGGCCCGTGCAGCAAGCGGGTGTTCTGTCCCGCCAGTTCCTCCGCACAGTAGCCGGTCAACCGGCAGAAGGCCGGGTTCGCATAAATAATTTTGGCCCCGCCCTTTTCCCAGCGGTTTTGGGCAAGGACCGCGGGAGCGGAGAGCGCTGCCATGACTGCGAGGTGAGCCGGCAGGTCCGCCGGCGGCTGGGTTGCCCGGGCCATGATCAGGGGGCGAGTCGTTCCATCCCCACCCACCCAAAGAGCAGCGCGGCCCGGGCGTTGGTGTCGGACTCCCGCGCCTTGCGGCTCTCGTAATTCGGGGCGAAAACGAACCCGCGCCCGTCGGCCCCCTTGAGCAGCACGGAGCGAACGGAGGGCCGGCCGCCACCACCGGCGGTGGCCCGCGTCATGGCGTTCGGCTCCGTGATTTTGGCGGCCGCGGCCTTCTGAGACCATGGCTCGCACTGGCGGAAAGGGTGCTTCGCCAGATTCTTTTCGATCAGCCCCGCGAGGCCCTCGTCTTTCCACATGTCAGCCAGTGCCATAGAAGTGATGGTGGGGGCGCCTTCCGCGCTGTCAAAATTAACCGCGTGAAGCCCGCGGGTGCTTGGCCCCGCGAAGGGTGAAACTCGTTTACGCCCGCCCTGCCCGCAGCCAGGATGCAGCTTCTCGCATGTCCCCCGACCAATACCTCGATCAGCATCGCGCCGACCTCACGGCCTTTCTGCAAAAGCTCATCCGCCTGCGCACGGTCAACCCCCCGGGGGAAAACTATGGCGCCATGACCACCTTGCTCGCCACGACCCTGCGCGGGCTGGGACTGCAAGTCCGCCGGGTGCCCATCCCGCGCGCCCTGCAGACAAAGACGCAGCCCGATCTGCTCGATTATCCACGCTATAACGTCATCGGCCGCTGGGCCACCGGTGCAAAAAAGACCCTGCACTTCAACGCCCACTATGATGTCGTCCCGGTCTCCGGTTCCTGGCGGCACGGCGACGCGTTTAATCCCGCGGTGAAACAGGGCTGGATCTATGGCCGCGGCACCGCCGACATGAAGGGCGCCATCGCCAGCATCATATTTGCGCTCAAGGCCCTCCGGGCCACCGGTACGCGGCCCAACTTCAATGTCGAGGTTTCCTTCGTCGCCGACGAGGAGACGGACAGCACGCTCGG
>JANMVS010000190.1:0-11623 GCA_031392885.1 Verrucomicrobiota bacterium | reverse complement strand
GGGCCCCCTTATTTTTTACCACTAATTAGTTTCGCCCCTTCGACCAGGCTCGGGGCAGGCCAGCGGCGAAACTTTGGCCACCCCTCCGACTGATCGTCACCGGGATAAGCGCCGGGGGCCGGCAGATCGCAGACGGAGATTCTGCCGGCAATTAGCCGGCCCCCGATACCGAGTGGCGGAGACGATCAGTCGGAGCACACTTTGAAGGATTCATCCTTGGATGTAGCCATTATACCAAACGCCCATGGGGCAAGTGACAGCAACCTGTCCGCACTTGGGAGAGGCGAGCCTTCGTGATCTTGGCGGCCTTGGTGGAGAGTGCGGAAGCTTGAGGAGATTGGTATTCGTGGGCAACTCCTCCGGGTTTTTTTTGGGGCGGGCTCGCGCAAGCCTTGACCCACCGGAATCAGCGAAGAACCAGATTCCGAACCGGAGAATTGGTCACGAAACGCAAAAACCAGGAGCAAAGCCCGACAGGCTGCTAGCCCGGATATTTCACACTCTGCTCGCAACCGAACCACACCCTGTGCCAAATTTATTTCCGCATTCACGGCTGCTCGGGATATCCGGGCTCGTCCTCCCGCGCGGGCCGGATCACCGCCCTGCAGTTAACGTCATAAACAATCAGCGGGCACAAAAATACTCGCCCTAAATGCCCGCTCTGGCCCATAAGGAACTTTCCTGCCAGCGCTCCCAACCCCTCCCGCCCATGTCCAACGGCCTGACTATCCACCCCGCCGGCGCCCTCGACTTTCTTTCCCTCGGTGCCCTCGTCCACCGCCTTGATCCCGGCATCATTCCCTTCCGCAAGGCGACGCATTGCGACATTCACGTCAGCGGCGGCGAGTTCAACGCCGCCGCCAATCTCTCCGATTGCTTCCGCCTGAAGACCGGCATCGCCTCGGCGATGGTGGACTATCCGGTCGGCGACCTCATTGCCGAGCGCGTCCGGGCCATGGGTGTCACGCCGTTCTACAAGAAATTCAAGCACGACGGCGTACGCGGGCCGAACATGGCAACCGTTTACTCCGACCGCGGTCAGGGCGTGCGCGCACCCGTGGTGTTCTACAACCGCAGCAACGAGGCGGCCGGACAACTCAAGGTCGGCGATTTCAACTGGCCGGAGATCTTCGGCGGCGGGGTGCGCTGGTTCCACAGCGGCGGCATCTTCGCGGCGCTGTCCGATACCACCGGTGAATTGATCGTCGAGGCCATGAAGGCCGCCAAGGCCGCCGGGGCGGTGACTTCCTTCGATCTGAATTACCGCCAGAAACTCTGGGACATCTGGGGCGGCCAGGCCAAGGCCGTTGATGTGCTCGGCCGCATCGTGCAGCACGTGGACGTGTTGGTCGGCAACGAGGAGGATTTGCAGCAAGGCCTCGGTATCGAGGGCCAGGACGTCGAGAGCAGGGGCAAGCTCGATCCGTCCGCCTTCTACGCCGTTATCGCCAAGGCCGTGAAGAAATTCCCGAACGTGAAGGCCGTCGCCACCACACTCCGGGAGGTGCACTCGACGAATCGCCACACGTGGGGCGCGGTGGCGTGGATCAACGGGCAGACCTACCAGTCGCCGATGTGCGAGCTCGACGTCGTGGACCGCGTGGGCGGCGGCGATGGTTACGCTGCGGGGTTTATCTACGGGCTGCTTTCCGGCGCGACGGAGCAGGAAGCGGTGAACCTCGGCTGGGCGCACGGGGCGCTGCTCACCACATTCCCCGGCGACACCAGCATGGCGACGGTGGAGCAGGTACGCGCGTTTGCCAAAGGCGGTTCGGCGCGAATCCAGCGGTAAAGGGGCATTTTTTTAGGTCGGGCGAGTCGTCCCGGCGAGCCGCAGCCCCACGGCAGGCTCGGGGCCTTGAGCTTGTCGAAACGGCTTATCCGGAGGATGCGCCCTACCGACCGCGGGGAATTGCCGATTATTGGAATCCGCGGCCCGCAGGCCCTCCCTCCGCTACCGGTCGTGGCGGTGGTAGGACGTGCCGAACAGGACGACGGTGTTCGCGTCCTTGAGCACCAGCACCGCGTCACCGGTGATCAGGGCGGCGCGACCATCGACGATGGCCCCGCGGACGGGTTTGGTCCGCTCCTCGGTGATGGCGCGTTGCGCATTAAATTTGCCGAGGAGTAGCTTGCCGGCGTCGTCGATGATCAGTCGCCGGTCGCCGACCTCGGTGCCGGTTTCATATTGACCGGCGGCCTTGATCAGCAGGGCGCGGGATTCAGACTCCGACAGCAAGATATGCTTGGGCAGCAGCGAAGGGGCGGGCCGCAGCAGCATCCAGGCGGTCACCGCATTGACGCCGACGATGAGGACGGCGAGGGCCGCGATCTTGGCCCAGCGGGGCAGGCCGCCCGCGGGCGTCGCCGGGGTGCTGGCGGATGCGCGGGAGCCGGACGTGGCCGCCCGTTCCGCTTTGGTCGGAGACTTGATGACTTCCAGGTTGCCGGTGATGGTCGTGAGGATGAAGCCGATGGAGTGCTCCTCGCCGCGGAGAATGGCTTCCCAGCCGACAAAGCACAGTCGGCGATAGCGTGTACGAACAATGAAGACATCCCGGTCGGTCTTGATCCGGACTTCCGGGGCAGACGGCTCGTAAATGGTAAGCTGCGAGGACACCTCGCTCAGGGCGAAGAGCAGTTCCCGCAACTGGGGAATCGTCACCGCCTGCAACTGCTCATCGGGAAACGCGAGACCCGCCGCCTTCGCGTCAGGGGCCAGGTGATGCAGGGTTACACTGTAAGTGGTGGCAGCCATCAGGGTTCGAGGATGTAGAGGGGACAGTTGCCTTCGCCCAAACGGAAATTTCCCGTGTTCAGGTTACCGTCATCAAGCGCCACGTCCATCAGGCGAAAGAGTTCCAAGTCAATGACCAGAGGCAGTTCGTCCCCATCCGTGATGGCAATAGCCGCACGGTATTTGATGCCATTGTGGATCTGGTTGTATTCCCAGTCGAATTTTCCGCCATTCGGGGTGACGCGCGTCCAGACATCGACTTTTAATTCCCGGTAGGTGATGCCGGTCGGCATGACCCCGGCGGCAGACTCAGCCGGCCAGGCCCCGTTTTCATGCGCATAAGCTTGGAAGACGGCGCCAAACACTCGCAGGTCGTTCACCAAGGCGGCGGCCTTGGCTTTCTGGCGCACCCGCTGGAAGGAGGGGATGGCCACCGCCATGAGCATGCTGATGATCAGGACCACGACCATTAATTCCACCAAGCCGATGCCGGCGGTCGACCGAGGGATCCTCTGGCAACCGAGCAGGCGGCTGGAATGGGGCAGCGCTCTCACTTCACCATTTCTGTGCAGTCGGGGCTGCTAGGCAAGGGGGAATCGATGGAACGGGAAGCGGGGGATATCTGTAGCGGCGCCCGCTGGGCGCCGGGGCTGCCGGTCGGCGGTCATAGCTCGCCGCTACAGATTGGGCCGGCGGCCGGACTTTCGGCTTCCGCTGCCGGCCCTTGCGGCCTAGCGTCACGGACCAATGAGCATTTCCGCCCGACCCGCTCTCTTCCCGTCCCGCGCCCACTGGCGCGAAACCACCGTCTTGTTGGCGGTCGCTGGGCTCTTGCCCTTTTTGGTTCATCTGCTGCCCTGGCCCGGCCATCGCCCACTCGGGGTCTATGTGCTGCCGGTGTTCTGGACGACTTTTATTGCGGTGTATTTCCGCGGGGCCGTGCTCGGTTTGCTGGTCGGGTTGGTGACCCCCGTCATCAATCTGCTGCTCACCGGGCTGCCGGTCTCGACCGCCATCGGCTCAATGAGCCTCGAGATCGCTTTTTTTGTGCTCGCGGCCGCTTGGTTGGCCGGGCGGTGGCCGGGGTTCCGGTTCACCGCGCCGCTGGCGTGGGTGGTGGGCAAGGGGCTGGCGATCACCGTACAGTATTTCATCCCGGCTTTCGCGGAAACCGAGTTTCCGTGGCAGCATCTCGCGCGCTCGACGCAGAACGGCCTGGCCGGGCTCGCCGTGCTGGTGGCGATCAATCTCCTCCTGGTCAAACTTTACCCGAAGACCGATGAGTGGGAGAAGGAGTAGGGATAGCGGCAAGCGCGATCAGCCAGGGCTGGCCGGAGGGCGCACGGCTTTGCGTGCCGTTGAGGCGGGATTCGCGACCGAAATCCCGGAGCGGCCCGCAGAGACGCGGGCCCTCCCGTCGACAGGTGGAATCGGTCGCGGTTAAATCCACCCGCTCACTTCAGCCAGCCGTGGCTCCGCATCCATTCCTCGGCGCGCTGCGGCCAGGTGGAGGTGGGGCCGAGATCCTGGCGCATCCCGAAGCCATGCGGGCCTTTCTCGTACAAATGCAGCTCCGCGGGCACGCCGGCGCGACGCAGGGCGGAAAAAAAAGCGACGGAATTTTCCAGCGGAACGGAGGTATCTTCCGCTGTCGCGACCAGAAACGCGGGCGGGGTGTCTTGCGTGACCTGACGGTCGAGGGACAATAAGGCCACGAGCTCCGGCGCGGGATCCTTGCCCAGGAGCGATTCTCTGGAGCCCCGGTGGACCTGCGGGCCCTCCATGAAAATGACGGGGTACTGCAGCACAATGAAATCGGGTCGGGCGCTGACCGCATCGAGGGCGGCGCCGGTCCGGCCGGCGGGATGATTGAACAAGGTGCCGGCGGTGGCCGCAAGGTGGCCGCCGGCGGAGGAACCGAAGACGCCGATGCGCTGCGGGTCGACGCCGAACTCCGCCGCCCGCGAGCGGACGAGGCGCACGGCGCGCAGCACGTCGCGCAGCGGAGCGGGATGGCCGTATTCCTTCATGCGGTATTTCAGCAGGAAGACGGGCATCCCGAGTGAATTCAGCCACTGTGTCAGGCCGTTGCCTTCATTCGTGATGGCGAGGCGCGTATACCCGCCGCCCGGACATACGATGGCCACGGTGCCGCCGGCCTTTGACCCGTCGCGGCCGGCCGGTTCCTTCGGCGCAGGAAAATAGGTGAGCGTGGGGATCTGGACGTTATAAAGGCGGTCGCCCTTGATGAATTCGGCGCCGCCATTGAGCTGGGCGCCCGGCACGCCTTCGGGCCAGAGGGGAATGACCAGGGGATCGGCGGCGAGGCAACGCGCGGTCAGGAAAACGAGGGCGAGGAGGCGAAGTAATAAATTCATTCGCGGTGGGTCTGATGCTTCGAAACTGGGGAGGGTCTTCAAACCAGTGCAGTTTGAAATTTTTGGCGGGGCGGGTTGGCTTTTGTAAACACGCCTCACCGCACCACGCGGGCGCCGCCGCCCTGCATGAGCTTCTCCACTTCCTGCTGCGTGGCCATCGAGGTGTCGCCGGGGGTGGTGGAGGCGAACGCGCCGTGCGCCGCGCCGTAGTCGACGGCCAGCTGCGGATCGTTCTTCGCCAGGAATCCGAACTGCAGGCCGGAGGCAAAGCTGTCGCCGCCGCCGACGCGGTCGAGGATCTCCAGGCCGGGGTACGCGCGGCTGTCGTAGAATTTGCCCTCGTGGTACAGGATCGCGCCCCAGTCGTTCTTCGTCGCCGTGATGACGTGGCGCAGGGTGGTGGCGGCGACCTTGAAGTTGGGGAACTCCGCGACCGCGGTCCGGATCATCGCCTTGAAGGCGTCGGTCTCGATGTGCTTGAGGTCCTCGGCGCCCTTGACGGCGAAGCCGAGCGAGGCGGTGAAGTCCTCCTCATTGCCGATCATGACATCGACGTATTTGGCGATCTCGCGGTTGACCTCCTGCGCTTTCTTGAGGCCGCCGATGGTTTTCCAGAGGGACGGGCGGTAGTTTAAATCGTAGCTGACTATCGTGCCGTGCTTCTTCGCGGCCTTGACCGCCTCGACCGTGAGGGCGGCAGTGGTCTCGGAGAGCGCGGCGAAGATGCCGCCGGTGTGAAACCAGCGGACACCCTGCGGTCCGAAGATGTCGTCCCAGTTGAAGTCGCCCGGTTTAAGTTGCGAGGCGGCGGTGTTGCCCCGGTCGGGCACGCCGACCGCGCCGCGGAGGCCGAAGCCGCGCTCGGTGAAGTTGAGGCCGTTGCGCACGGTGCGGCCGATGCCGTCATCCTCGCGCCATTGGATGAAATCGGTGGCGACGCCGCCCTGCATGATGAAGTCCTCCACCAGGTGGCCGACCTCGTTGTCGACAAAAGCGGTGCAGACGGCGGTCTTCAGGTTGAAACACTTCCGCAGACCGCGGGAGGTGTTGTATTCGCCGCCGCCTTCCCAGGCGGTGAACGAGCGGGCGGTGCGGACGCGGCCCTCGCCGGGATCGAGGCGGAGCATGACTTCGCCGAGGGAAAGCTGGTCCCAGCGGCAGGAGGAGGCGGAACGGATTTTAAGGCTCATGGGAAGGGAGTTTTTTTAACCACTACTGGACACTAGCCCGCATATTTCACACTCGTCACGAAATTTTAGCGGTGCTCGACGACTCTCGGCCCGCGTGTGTCCGGGACCTGGTCGGACATGCGGGCTAAGAGGACACTAATTCGATCAAGAGGGTTTGGGTCGGGCTGCCGTTGACCCGCGGGGCTTGGCTGGTTGGTCGGTCGTTGGCACGGTGGGGTCAGCGATCCAACACGAGATTGAACCGGCCCTTCCCGCGGTAACGGTAGGCGCGGAAGCCGCGTTCATCCAGCGTCAGGATATCGCCCTGGCCGGCTTCGTCGGCGAGCAGCACGAGGGTGGCGTCGGCGAAATCCATCGGAGTGTCGGCATATTTCTTCATCAGCCGGGCGGCCTCATGGAGTTGCGTCGGGCCAAAACAGTCGCGGATGTCCACCTGGGCGTCGTCGAGCAGTCCGGCGAGGGCCGCGGCACCCTCGGGCTGTGCGCCGAGAAAGTGCATGGCCTCGGTCACAACCGCTCCGGTGGTGAGGAGCGCGCCGGCAAAGCCCGCCAGCGCCGCCGCACAGCGCGCATGGTGCGGATCGCGCCGGTTGAGCGCCGCGACGAGCGGGCCGGTGTCGAGCAGCCAGGTGGTCACGGCCGGGTGTTCGCCCGCCGGAGGTGCGCCCGCCACGGGTCACCGTCCCCCGAGGCCGGCGCGAAATCGAGCCGGCCGAAATGCCGACCGGCCCGCTCGCCCACCGTCCCGTTGCGCTGCAACTGTCCCGCGATGAGATTGCGGACAACCTCCGACTCCGTCTGGCCCATGGCGGCGGCGCGGGCGCGGAGCGCCTGGCGCTGCGCGGCGTCGAGCCGGATGGTCAGGGTCTCATTCATGCCAGCAAGATGACCGGTGTAAGACAAAACGCAAGACAAGGATTTCGCGCCGCGCGAAATCCTTGCGCAACGCGGTGCCAAGCGCAGGATGCCGCCCGTGAATCGTGTTGCAGCGCAGGTGCGGATGGTGGCGGATGACCGGGAAAATGCCGGCGGGGTGATCGCGGAGTTGCAGGGCCTGGCCGGGGTGGCGGTCGAGGTGCGGCGGCTGGCGGCCGGGGATTTTATCGTCGAAGACCGGTTTGCCGTTGAACGCAAAACCCTGGCGGACTTCGCCCGGTCCGTCATCGATGCGCGGCTGTTCCGGCAGGCGGCGGCCCTGGCGCAGGGGGCGCGCCGCGGCGTGCTGATTCTGGAGGGCACGGCCGGCGACTTGGGTGACGTCGGGGTCCGCCGCGAAGCGTTGCAGGGCGCCTTGATCACGGTGAGCGTGTTCTATGGGCTGGCGGTGCTGCGGGCGCGGAATGTCGCGGAAACGGCCCGGCTGCTCGTCTATCTCGGACGGCAGGCGCAGGCCGTTGCGCGTGGTTCGCTGCCGCGGCCCGGTTATCGGCCCAAGGGCAGACGGGCGCGCCAGCTTTTCCTGTTGCAAGGGCTGCCCGGTGTTGGACCGGGGCGCGCCGAGCGGCTGCTGGATTGCTTTGGCTCCGTCCAAGCCGTGGTGGTGGCGTCGCCGAGGGAACTGGCGGCCGTCGATGGCATCGGCGAATCCACCGCCGGGCGGATCCGCTGGGCGCTCGAGGAATCCGCGGAAGTTTTCGCGCGACGCGAAAACTTTGATTGCTGACCGGCACTCGTGATGGGTCCGGCAGCCCGGAGCCGGCATCGGCTTGGCCGACAGGAAACGGTGAGAGTCCACGGCGAGGCCGCCGTGGCTCCAGAGGAAATTTGGAGCGCGGGCGGCCCGCCCGCGATGGTTCCGCCAATACCTCGGGACCTTGCCCCCTGGTCCTTACTTGACCTCGTTCGCTGCGGCGACGAACTGCCTCGCACGGGCGGTGATGGCGGGCCAGTCTCGGGCTTTCAGGGCGGCGGGCGACACGAGGGCGCTGCCGGCAGCGGTGGCGAAAGCGCCGTTCTTCAGGAACTCGCCGACGGTTTCCGGGGTGACGCCGCCGGTCGGCATGAACTCGATCCCGGGGAACGGGGCCTTGAGCGACTTGATGTAGGCGGGGCCGAAAAACTCGGCGGGAAAAACTTTGATGATGTCCGCCCCGAGTTCCCAGGCGGTGTAGGCCTCGGTGGGCGTGAGGGCACCGGAGAGAATGGGAACGTTCAACTCCCGGCACACCGCGATGACCGTCGGGCGGACGGCGGGCGTGACGATGAATTTGGCGCCGGCGGCGATGCCGGCGCGGGCGGTGGCGTCGTCGAGCACCGTGCCGAGGCCGAGGAGGATATGCGGAAGTTCCCGGGAGACCTGCGCGCACAACTCGAGGGCGCCGGGCGTCGTCATGGTAAGCTCGAGGCAATTGAGTCCGCCCGCGGAGAGGGCGCGGGCGCAGTCGAGCAGGCTGGCCGGGCTGTCATCGCGGATGAGGGCGATTTCTTTCTCGGCTTTGATTTTGGCAAGGACTTCGGGCTTGGTCATGGGGGGAAAGTAGCGAGCAGCGGGTAGCGAGCAGAATTCAGAGCGGAAGATTTTGGCGGGTAGAAGTCATTTTGTGGTGCGTGACACAGTTCGTGTTTTCCCATGCTCGCTACCCGCTGCTCACTTCTCGCTACTTCATTCTCCCCCCGCCCACTTGGGCTTGTGCCGCAGGTGATAGAGGCGTTCGCCGGCCTTGGGTTCGTAGAAGATGCCCTCGGCCTCGCGGTTGGCGTAGTCGGCCGGGTTGATGGTGCGCCAGTCGCGGTAGCCGAGGTTGATTTTTTTGCAGGTGGCCGCAGAAATGCCGGTGGCGAGGGTGACGCGCACGCGCGGCGTCTCGATCCCGGTTTTCTCGTCGTACGTGCCGATGCCGTGCACATGGGTCGAGTGGGCCATGGTGCCCCAGGGCTCGTGCTTGAACTTGTCCCATTGTTTCAGGAAATACTGCACGCCGTGGTAGCCGAGCCGCTCGATCAATGCGCCGTGGACGCGGGAGACCTCGTGGATGTGCGGGGCGTAGATGATGAGCTCCCCGCCGTCGGCGACGATGGGCTCGAGTTTATACATGCATTTCCCGCCTACCCAGAGTTCGTCGTACATCTTGGGGGCGCAGGAGAGCACGGTATGGAACGGCCGGTCCTTATACGTGATGTGGAGCTCGCGGGAAAGTTCGCTGGCGTCGTCCCACGCCTGCTCCGGGGTGCCGGCGAAGAGACCGGCGAGTTCGCCCTTGCCGTGGACGACCAGGCAGAAGCAGAGCTTGGGGACCGTGACCATCGCGCCGGCGCGGTCGACGACCTTGCGGACGGGAGTCCATTTGTTGCCGATGATCATCGGATTCGTGACCACGGCGCCGAGCCAGTGGAAGAAATTCAAAATGCCCGGGCCGGCGACTCCCGGGAACAGGTACTTGTTGCCGCCGGAGAAGCCCACGACTTCGTGGGGGAAGACGGGGCCGCAGATGATGATCTGGTCGTAGTCGAAGAGGCGTTGGTTGATGTGCACCGGCACATCCAGGGCGAAGAGGCCGCCGGAGAGCGCCTTGATTTCATCGGCGGGAATGGAGCCGAGGTCGCGGAGGGCGGCGGGGTTGTCCCACTCGTGGTTGATGAACTCGACATGCTGATAGGTGGAGGCGCGTTCGGCGGCGGTAATTTCCACGCGCTCGTTGATGGCGTCCGCCGTCATCGCGGGGTGCGTGCCGAGAGCGAGCATGACGTCGAATTTTTTCGTCACGCCGCTGAGTTGCGCGAACAGCGTCTTGAACATCAGCCCGACGGGCGCGGTGCGGGTGGCGTCGGGGATGATCAGCACGATGCGCTGGCCGCGGTAATTTTCCGCGGGGCAAGCCGCGGCGACGAGGGCGCGGACCTGACCGGCAGCCAGAGAGGAGCCGGCGGGGGCGAGGGAGCGATGCGGGGCGACAGCCATGGGTTCGATGGGAGGGAGTTCAGCGCGGCGGCTCGATGGGGCTGGGCGGGCGGACCGTGGCGCCATCCCTGCAATATCAAATCTGGATTACAAGTTATATTAGCAATCCTCCGCGGGTTGAAATGTGGGCGGGGTGCCCTCGCCCCGCAGGACCGGGCTCAGCCAGATCCATGCAGTTGAACCACAGATAGACCCAAATCCACCCAGATCAATAAGAGGGCCGGCACGCCGGAATCCTGAGCTTGAGACTACTCACCCAGCAGGGGCCGAAGATTTGTTCGGCAGGTGTGTTTCATTCTGCATCTGGGTCAATCGGTGTTTATCGGTGGTTTCCGAATGAATCGTTACGGCTAAGGCTTGGGTCGGGCCGGCGCGGGAGCATTGGGTGGCTGCGGCAATATTACCTGCCGGTAGACGGAGGGGGCGAGTTTGAAATGTCGTCGGAACATGGTGGAAAACGCCGCCGCTCCGCCGAAGCCTGTGCTGTAGGCGATGGCGTCGAGGCTCATCGCGGGGTCCGTCATCAGCTCGAGCACGCGTTCGAAGCGCACCCGCTGCACTTGGGCGTACACCGAGGTGCCGAGAGTGCGCCGGAAACGCATTTCCAGGGAACGGCGCGAGACGCCCGCCGTGCGCGCAATCTCCGTCACGTAGATGGGATTGCCCACGTGCGCACTGATATGGTCGAGCGCTCCGGCCACCAGTTCGTCATCCACGGCAAAACGGTCCGTCGAGCGCCGGATGCTGATGCGCAACGGAGGCACCAGGATTTCGGCAGGGGGTTGCCTCGGCTGCCTGATCAGGTGGTGCAGGGTCTCGGCGGCCAGATGGCCGATGCGCGTCGTGTTCAGTTGGATGCTCGACACTTCGACGTGGGCGAAGTCCAGCCGGGTGGCGTCGTTGCCGGTGCCGAGGATGGCCACCTGCTCCGGCACCCGAAGGCGGGCGCGCTCGCAGGCCTCCGCCACTTCGATGGCGACGCGATCGGTGAAGCAAAATACGCCGACCGGGTGGGGGAGCTGCCGCAGCCACGCGACCAATTCGCGGCGCAATCGCTCCGGATAGGGGGAATCGCTTTCTTCATGGGGGAGGAAATAGCGGGGTACCTCCGGCGCCCCGCGCTGGCGCGCCGCCTCCTGAAAACCTGCCCAGCGCAGCCGCGAGGCGGCGTGGGTGCGGTCGCCGACATAGGCGAAATGCCGGAGGTTGCGCCCATGAAAATGACTGAACGCGAGCCGGCCCACGCCGAGATCGTCGGAGTTGACCGTGGTCAGGGCCGGGTGGCGGAGGCTGCCTGAGACATTGACGACGGGCACGGCCAGCGCGCCCAGCACCCGCTCGTCTTCCCGGCTGCCGACCTGCGCGATGATGCCGTCGGGCGCCAGCCGCAGGATCGCGTCGCGCCGGTAGGCCGGCGGCC
>JANMVS010000180.1:0-13031 GCA_031392885.1 Verrucomicrobiota bacterium | reverse complement strand
CCAAGGTCAACAGCCAGAAGACTGCCATGATGACAGTCGCGATGCGCAGGAAACCGAATCGCGCGCGAAGATTACCGGGGAGGTTGGTGAATATTTTCATAGGAAGTGGAAATTTAATGTTTATTGATGATCGATAAACATAGGTTTTGTTTCGTCAATCAAATTTATCGATAATCAATAATATCATATTTGGCCCCGGGCTTGGTCTTGATCCATGGGGTGCGCCATGGAGTCGGATCAAGTCCCCGGTTTTACAGCGGGACTACGGCAGAAAAGCTGGATGAGCCGTTCGACCGCGCGGCTCGTCGGGGACGACTCGCCCGACCAATTGATGTCCCGCTGTCACTTCTATGGGTAATCTTCCATAGGTTGGGGACCGACCGCTGGGTCGTCTGCGGATGTCACGACGGCGCGGTTGCGTCCAACCACCATCCAATTGCTCCTATTGACCCCGGGATATCCGGGTTGGGCGAATTCAGCTGGCGGACGCGCGGGCGTGGAGCTGGCGGCAGGTTCGGTGGGCGGCCACAAAGGCTCCGGCTTGCCAGGCGACAATGGAAGAGAGCCAGTCGCCGGCAAAATAGAACGGACCATCCGCAACGGTGAGCCGCCGCTGCATTTCGTCGAAATCGGCTTCCTGGTCCCAAATGATCCAGGCGCCCTCGGAATGACGAACCCGGTGCCATTCCACCGAGAAGGAATTCTCGAATTCAACGGGATATTGCGGATGAATTTTTGCGCCTTGCTCCAGGGTCAGTTTTTCGCGGCCGGCCGGGGTGAGGTCGTCAAACGCCTTCGTATCGGAAAAATGGTAGGCGCCGATAACCACCCCCTTGCCGCCGGCATTCAGGCCGTTGAAGGGATAGTAGATCTGGGAAATCGCCTGATTGGTGACCGAGCGCCCGCCGTAGATGTCGTCATCCTCCTCCCAGAACCGGCGCTTGAATTGCAGTCCGACCTTGCCCGCGTGGTCGGCCCGACCCAGCTGCAGGGCGGCGACGGTGGCCGGGGCGAGATCACTCGGCAGCCGCGCGAGCAAGTGCGGGGGCAGGGCGCAAATGCAGAAATCACCCGAAACTTCCTGTACTTTTCCTTCGAGGGCGGTGTCGTGGTAGACGATGCGGACGCCGCCCGCGGGGGTGCGCCGGATTTCCCGGACCTCGGACCCGTAGCGAATGATGCCGGCGAGACGATCCGCAAAGGCATACGCGATGCGGTCCATGCCGCCCACCGGAGTGAGCATGGTGCCCTGCTGGTTCAACTCGTGATCGTAAGGGTGCAGCGAGGCATAACCGGCCTGGATGAGCGCCTCCAATTCAACCGGCGCTGTCGGCTGGCCCGGTCCGCCATCGGTGCCGGCCGACACACTGTAGCCCCGTGGGTGATCAAGAAAGGTGTGATCCCCCGAGGTGTCACCGTGCCGCGGGTAGACGAGTGATTTATCCAAGCGGCCTTCCTCGCGCAGATACTCGATGAACTTTTCCCGATCTTCCGCCGTCAGGGGCGCGTCCAATTGCCCTTGGCGGATGACCTTCGCCAGCAGCTCCGCCGTATGGCCGCGCAGGTCGGTGCCGATTTCGCGGATCCGCAGGCGGGGGTGACCGTCGGCCTGCACGAAGGCAGCCTCGTTGAAGTGCGGAAACGGCACGAGCGGAATCGCGAACGCGCGACAGTAGTCCAGCGTCGTCTGGTGGTGGTGGGACAACCGCATGGCCCCGGCGTTGAGAAACTGGCCATCGTCGAACTGGCAGATCTGCGCAGGATTGCCGATTTCCTTTTCGGCGACCCCGCGCCGCACGGTCCAATTGCGCCCACCGGGACGCAGTCGCGCCTCCAGCAAGATACATTCGTAGCCAAGCTTTTTCAGTTCAAAGGCGCAGGCCAGACCCGCCGCTCCGCCGCCGAGGATGATGATGCGGCGGCCCGGGCCGGCCGGCGCCCGGCCCTCCAGGCGAAAACCGCCGCGGTCCCGCCCCAGCAAATCGAGGGCAAACATCGATCCCATCAGGGCGGCGCCGCCGAAGCGGGAAACTCTCTCCAAAAATTGCCGACGGGTTAGTTGGATCGGCCGGTCAGTTCGAGGCATGAGGGAGCAGACCAAAATGACCGGGAGTCACAAGTCTCATCTTATACGCCGCTCGACCCACCGCTTGCAGCAGGGCTACGCCTTCTGAAAGCAATAGGAACGATACGACAGCTCACCGCTCACGATGGCCTGATAGATGCGGGAACCCTGGACGCCGGCAAAGTCGCGGCCAAGATTCTGGAGAAAGCCGGGCAGGTGCCGGCCGAGCAAATCCTGCGAACGCGAGGAATTCCGATCCATGCCCCGCCGCACCTCGCCATTGATGATGCGCGACTGAACCTTCTTCAAGGAGGTCGACGCCAGCGCCTGTTCCCATTGACCGATCCCGTCCGCGAACCGAAAATCGGCGTAGAGCAGATGTCCGCCCGGACGCAACACCCGCGCCACTTCCGCCAGAAACCGCGGAAAATTGGGGTAGCAATGCGACGCCTCCACGTTAATGACCGCGTCAAAGGTCTGTGCCGCGAATGGCAGATTCTCCGCGTCGCCTTGGACGAAGGTCAGTTGGTCCACTTGATGGCGATCCTGACAGAAGCGAATGCCGGTGGGGTTAAGATCGAGGCCCGTGTAGTCCGCGGGATGGAGCGTGCGCTGGAGGTAGGCCGCGCCGCCGCCATGCCCGCAGCTGATCTCCAGGACTTTTTGCCCGCGCAACTCCACCTGCGTCGCGACGTGATGATAAAGTTGGATGCAAGCACGGTTGGGCTCATCGGTCACGGAAAGCGGCAGGGCCATGGGTGGCTCGGTCTCAAACGCATAGTTGAGGAAGAGGACCTCCTCGCGGCGCAGCCGCCGGGTCAAAAAGGGATACCAAAGGCGCCAGATTGCCTTGCGGATCGCGCCAATGGAAAAGAGCGAATCAATGAGGGGCATGGAAGAAGAGGACGGAGAACGGTGGACAGTGGACGGAGGAGGATGGAGGACGGAAATAAGCCACTAATGGCGCACTAATTCATTTAAAGGTGGAGGTGGCGGATTTCGACCTGCCCGATGGGTAGCGGCCGGCATCTCTGCCTGCCGGAATTCGCTTCCCCACAGGCCCGGAGGCTTGTGGCTACAGGCGGAAAAGAAATATGCGGATTTTCAAACAGACCCCAGGGAGAATAATCCTGTTGCACGACTGGCAGGGTGACAACTTTTCTAGGGCAGCTTAGCCTGGATGAGCTTGCTGACGGCGCCGAAGTCGATCAACGCCGCCTCGGGCCGCTGCTTGAGGGCCCCGATGACTTTGCCCATTTCTTTTTTGGAGGTGGCGCCGGTCGCGGCGATGACCTCGGCCACGAGCGCCGCGAGCTTGGCGGCGTCGAGCCCGGCGGGCAGGTATTTTTCCAAGATGGAAATTTCGGCGCTGTTGACCGCAACCAGATCGGCCCGGCCGCCTTTTTCAAACTCGGTGCGGGCGTCGGTCAGGTTTTTGACCGCTTTGCGGAACGTGACGAGCACGAGGGCCTCGTCAATGGGTTTGCTGGCATCCATGGCGGCGCGCTGGATGGCGGCGTCCATTGTGCGGAGCGCCGTGGTGGTGGTGGTATCGCGGGCCTTCAGGGCAGTGATGATGGCGGTGCGGAGGCGGTCGTAGGTAGGGGACATGGAAGTGAAATGGGAGTGGGGGCGGAAGGACACAAGGCCGCTCCGGCCGGGAGGGCAACTCTCGGGGCTATTCGAGTTTTTCGTGGTAGCCCGGATATCCCGAGCAGCCGTGAACGCGGAAAAAAAATTGGCACAGGGTGAGGTTTCGGTTGCGAGCAGAGTGTGAAATATCCGGGCTAGGAAACCAGGGCGATGCGGACGGCGCTGCGCTTGGTGCCCAGCTCGAGTTGAAGCACCTCGCCCTGCCGCCGGCCCATGAGCTGTCGGCCGAGGGGCGATTGCGGGGTAATGACCAAGACGGTGTGGTCGGCGTGCGGCACCGCGGTGCCGCCGGCCCGCGGGCCGATGAAGTAATGACTGCGATCGTGGCCCTCGAGTACCACGAGCGCGCCGATGCTCACGGGCGAGTCGGCGGCAAAATCCCGTGGCGCCAGCGCCTGGAACTGCGCGACGGCCAGCGCGGCATCCTCGGCCGCCTTGGACTGGCCGTGCGCGAGATAGGAAGCCTCGAGTCCGCGGGTGTCGTATTTGTCCTCGGCCTTGTTTTCCTCGTCCGTGGCCTCGGCGTGGGTGGCCAGCGCGGCGGCGGTGAGCATGACCAGTTCCGCCTGCAGGCGAGCGATGATCTGGGCAAGGAGCGCGGGTTTGGTCACGGAAAGGGGGCCACTAGAGGGTGCGGGCCGGAATATTCAAACTGATAATCACCGAGGTGCAGAATCTGGAAAAATGCAGTTGGACACAGAGTCCACAGAGGTAAGCACAGAGCGCACAGAGAATTGCCTCAAAAAATTGCCCAAAGGGACCAGCACCCAGCAGGTGAATTAAAATTCGGGGATCACCACACCGTAAGTATTTCTCCCTGCACTCCTTCCTTACTCTGTGATCTCGGTGACGAGATCGACCTGCGAAATTTGAGCTTAAGGGCGGCGATGACTTACGGCTTGGGCTCGTCCCGGAAAATTGCCACCACGGCGGGTTGGCCCGCGAGCCGAAAGGCCCGATACATGCCGGGGGAGTTGAACTCCATGGCGATGTTGCCCTGCCGATCGATGCCGATCACGCCGCCTTCGCCGCCGAGTTTGCCGACCTTGGCGATGCTTGCGGCGGCCGCGGCACGCAACGCGGTGCCCCGGTACTCGATTTGCGCGGAAATGTCATGGGCGACATTCAGCCGGATAAAATATTCCCCGTCGCCCGTCGCACTCAGCGCGCAAGTGGCATTATTGGCGTAGGTGCCGGCCCCGATGATGGGCGCGTCACCGACGCGGCCGTATTTCTTGTTGGTCATCCCACCCGTGGAGGTGCCGGCGGCGAGGTTGCCCTGCTGGTCGAGGGCGGCGCAACCGACCGTGCCCCAGCGGCTCTGCCGGTCAAAATAGTCGGCCGGGCGGGCGGACTCCTTCCGGGCCGCTTTCTCCCGGGCCTGGACCTTCTCGAGCTGCTCCCGGCGGAAGTCGGTCTGGAAATATTCGTTGGGCACCATCTCGTATCCGAGACCTCGGGCAAAAATCTCGGCCCCGTCGCCGATCATCATCACGTGCGGCGACCTGGTCATGACATCGCGCGCCAGATTGATGGGGTTCTTGATGTGATGCAGTCCGGCCACGGCGCCCGCCGCGAGCGTCTGGCCATTCATGATGGCGGCATCGAGTTCACACTGACCGGTGGCGTTGAGCACGGCGCCCCGGCCGGCGTTGAAGAGAGGGGAATCCTCCATGAGATTGATCGCGGCGTTGACCGCATCGAGAGCCGTGCCGCCCTTTTCGAGCACCGCATAACCGGCGTTGAGTGCCGCGGAAAGTTTCTGGCGATAATCGGCCTCGCGTTCCGGGCTCAGGGCGCTGCGTTCGATCACGCCGGCGCCGCCATGGATGACGAGGCCGTAGTTGGGCGCGGAAGCGTCGGTGCCGGCCAGTGCGGGGCCTGCCATGACGCTGCCGATAAAAAACCGGGATAAGAGGGATGATTTCATGGGGATGGGGCGAACGCAGGCCGTACCGTTGGGCTGGCCACTAGTCCGCATATTTCAAACATCCGCTGCTGCGCCCGTTTGCCGGGTGGAGGGCCGGTCTCCGCACCGGCCGTGGGCGGCGGCCGGTGCGCCAGCCCGGACGGTACGGAGACCGCCCCTCCAAAAATTTCACCCTGCAGCGGGTTTGAAGCACGCCCACGGGTTTCCGGGTGCGTGCGATGGCGCCCTCGACTCATTTGGCCCGACCGAGCGATTCAAGGAAGAACGCGTAGTTGCGGGCCACATCGTTCAGGGCGTCATAGCGGCCGGCCGCCCCGCCGTGCCCCGCACCCATGGTGGCGTGCAGCAAAGTCGCATTGTGACCGGTATCAAGGGTCCGCAGCTTTGCGAGATACTTGGTGCCCTCCCAATACGGCACCTGGCTGTCATGATAGGAGACGAGCACGAGCAAATTGGGATAGGCCGCGCGCGGGAGATTGTCGTAGGGACTGTAGGCGCGCATCCACTGGTACTGTTCCTTGATGTTCGGGTTGCCCCACTCGATGTATTCCTCGGTGGTGAGGGGGAGGGTCGCGTCGAGCATGGTGTTCAGGACGTCGACAAACGGCACCTGGACAATCGCGGCCTGGAAGAGGTCGGGTCGCTGGTTGACCACCGCGCCCATCAGCAGACCCCCGGCGCTGCCGCCGGAGGTGACCAGTTGCGCCGGCGTGGTCCAGTGCTGGTCCACCAGCCATTGGGCGCAGTCCACGAAATCGTTGAAGGTATTCATTTTCTTCGCCATGCGGCCGGCCTCGCGCCATTCCTCCCCGAGTTCGCCGCCGCCGCGGATGTGGGCGATGACGTAGATCAGACCGCGGTCGAGCAGGCTGACCCGGCTGGAATTGAAGGCCGCCGGCATGCTGATGCCATAGGAACCGTAGCCGTAAAGCCACAGTGGTTGCGGCTTCGAGCGGTCCAGGTCGGCGCGATAAACGATGGAGAGGGGCACGCGGGTGCCATCGCGGGCCGTCGCCCAGAGCCGCTCCGTGCGGTAGTTCTTGGTGTCAAAACCACCGAGCACCTCGGTCTGTTTGACGAGCGTGCGCTCCCCGGTGGCCAGGTTCGCGGCGTAAACCGTCGCTGGGCGCACGAGCGACTGATAGTTAAAACGGTAGGCCGTGGTGTTGAATTCCCAATTCCGGTCCGGGCCGACCTCGTAGGCGGCCTCGGGCATATCCAGTCGCGAGGATTTTCCCGTCGCAAAATCATAAACCCGGAGGTGGGGCAGGCCGTTCTCACGCTCGGTGATCACCATGTGGCCGGCGAACATATCCAGCCCATCCACCTTAATCGCCGGATTGTGCGCGAGGATGTCGCGGGTCTGCGTCGGGGCGGTGTCCGGGGCCGCGACGACCTTGTAGTTCGTGGCGCCGTCCCGGTTGGTGACGAAGTAGAATTGGCCGGCCCGGTGCTCGGCGGAGTATTTCACGTTCTCGGTCCGACCGAGCAGGCTGCGCAACTGGGGGCCAGCGCCGGCGGCCTCGATGGCCAACACTTCGCTCGTGAGCTTGCTCTCGGTCTGGCAGAAGATGAATTTCCCGTCGCGGGATTTGTCCGCCGAGAGGTTATAGAGCTCGTCCTTGTCCTCGTAGAGCAGTTCGGGCAGTCCGGTGCTCAGCGTCCAGCGATGGAATTTGTCCGAGCGCTTTGCGTCATTCTCCGTCCCGTAGTAGAGCACGTCGTGGCCGGCGCCCCATTCCAGACTGGAGACCTGGCCGATCGCCTGCGGCACGAGCATTTTGGTCGCCAGGTCCATGACAAAAACCTCATACTGGCGGTAGCCCGTCCAGTCGATGGAGTAGGCCAGTCGCGCCCCATCGTCGCTCACGCGATAATGTCCGACCGCGATGTAGGTGTGGGCACCGATCAGGGCGTTGAGGTCGAGCAGGATCTCCTCCCCCGCACCGGTCGCCGCCGACTTGCGGCAATAGATCGGATACTGTTTATTTTTCTCCGTGCGGGTGTAGTAGTTGAAGCCGAGGAAAGACACCGGCGCGGACGAGTCGTCCTCCTTGATGCGGCCGACCATCTCGCGGTACAGCGTGGCGCGCAGTTCCTTGGCCGGCGCGAGCACCGCCTCGGTGAAGGCATTTTCCTGCTCCAGGTAGCTGACCACGGCGGGGTTGTTTTTTTCGCGGAGCCAGAAGTAGTCATCGATGCGCTGGTCCTCGTGCACGCTGACGTCCTTGGGTTTCTTCGCCGCGAGGGGCGGCTTGGCATTGGTCAGGTCGAAGGCGGCCCGAACGGGCAGGTGAAAGGCGCACATAAGCAGGAGCAGACGGAGCAGGGTGGAATTCATGAGTTTACAGTCTGGCGAAGAGTTCATCCATCGGGCAATTTAATCCGGCAGGCCGGGATCGGTGAGGGCTTGGTAGCGGGCAGGTTGGGATGGAATGTTCGCTGGCAGGGCATATTTTCATAATGATAGGGAAGCTCAGGAGCAAAGCCCGACAGGCTGCTAGCCCGGAAATTTCATACTTTGATCCATCCAAGGCATGAGTCACAGAGCACACCGAGGGCCGACACAGAGTGCACAGAGCCAAACAGCTTGTTTACTCTGTGCACTCTGTGGCTCGGCTCCGTGCCCTCTGTGGCAAAAATTTTCACCGGCATGAGTATGAAATATCCAGGCTAGGGCGGGCGCGGCTTGGGCGGTGGGAACACCAGCCGCCCGGCGAGCGCGGTGAGCCGAGTGCCCAGACTGGCGTTTTCATTTTCCGCCGTTTGTTGGTAAGTGCTGCGCTGGGTGACGCGCTCGGCCAGCTCGGTGCTGATGATGTAAATATACCGGTTGCGCACGAACAGCAAAGTTCCGCGCTTGGCCACGGCCGGGCTGGCCGGCGGGGTGCCGAGCAGGCTGACGTTCTTTTCAAAATTGGAGCCGCCGGGCAGCAGGGCGTACGTGATCAGGGCGCCGTCCATCAGTTCGGGCAGGAACCGGGCGCTCTCAATGGTGGAACCGGGAAAGCGGGCCTGGAAATCAGCCAGCACAACCTCGGTGAAAAAATACAACAGGTAGTCCCGCCGGCCCCGGGTCTCCAGTTCCCATTTCTGCGAGGCATCCTGCGGAAAACACGCGATGCTGATGTGGGTATTGAAGCTGTCGCCGAAGGTGACGACATTCTCGGTGTCGCTGATGGTCCCGCCGAGTTCTACCAAGACGGGCACGGGGATCTGAAACTCACCCGTCGCCGAAACATACAGTTCGTGATCAACTTTCCCCACGAGGCCGGCCGGCTGGGCCGACGACGACGCCACCAGCGCAGCGGACGCGACGAGCAGAAGCGGGAAACGGGGCGGCATAAATGGGGCAGGTTAGCCTAAGTGGCGGGGAATTCAAGCCGGCGCCGACTCAGCCGGTAGTATTCGGCCGCGGTGGTGGAATGCGGCTCAGCTTGCGCTCCCGCGTAGCCACAGGCCTCCGCGCCAGTGGGATTCCAAGTAGCGTTCGAGTTGAGACGTGCACCTGTTATTGAAGGAGCCTGCTTGCAGGCGAATTCCCCGCCCACCAACGGACAACGTCTCGAATCGCCTGCAAGCAGGCTCCTACATCCTTGCAGATTGGTCTCATCTTGAACGCGAATTGGAATCAGGAGGGGAGGCGTAGCACGTTGTGACAACGCGCCCAAACCCGGCAGGCAGAGACGCCTGCCGCTACGTCCGATCGGCATCGTGGCTTAATGTCGAATGCAGCTCGGTTTCTTCCCATCACGGGTAAAGTGCACTCTGGCGGTCGATGCTGCATGATCCCATATCAGCATGCGAACCACCGCCATAAGGCCACTGGAATCTGTTCCGGGCGCGACTGCGGCCCCAGGCCGGCCGCCGCCAACCGGGCGATCCAGCCGGCGCCCCCATCGGGCAGCTTGTCGCGCAGCAAGCCGCCGATTTGCTTCCGGCGCTGCTGAAAACAGGCGCGGATCAGCGCCTTGGTGGCCGCCGGAAAGACGAAGGGTTCGGTCTTCCGCGTGAGGTGCAACAGATAGGACTCGATGTCGGGGCGCGGGAAAAAACACGAGGCATCAACCTTGTGGCCGGGGGCCACGTCGAAGGCGGACTGCAGCAAAATGGAAATCGCGCCGAACTGCTTCGAGCCCGGCTGGGCGGTGTAGCGTTGCGCCGCTTCCTGCTGCAGCATCAGGACCAGGCGCTCCGGCAGCGGGCCGGAGAGCACGGCGTCGAGCCAGGGGGTGGCGATGGCGTAGGGCAGGTTGGCCACGATTTTAAAAGGCCGCATTGATGGAGGTGCGGCGACGTCGCCGCCCATGCCAGGCGGGCGGGGTCGTCCGCGCTCCAAAGGATCAAACCCGGCGAGGGGGTGGTCCATGGCGTCGCCTTCCAGCAGATGCAGGCGCGATTCCGTGGGTGCGAGGGCGGCGGCGAGGTGCGCATACAGGTTGCGGTCCTTTTCCACCGCCCAGACTTCGGCCCCGGCGGCCAGCAGGGCGGACGTCAGCGTGCCGAGTCCGGGCCCGACTTCCACCACAGTGTCACCGGCCTTGATGCCGGCCAGTTCGAGGGACTTGCGGACAATGTTGCCGTCGACGAGAAAATTCTGCCCGAGGAAGTGCTTGGGCTGGTGGTTGAGCTGGGTGAGCAGGTCACGCGTGGCCGAAGGGGAAAGCGGCATGGCTATTTGTCCCCGTCCAACTGGAGATGAAATTGGTGCAGTGAACGATGGATCACGGGTGCGAAGATCACGCCCGTCGTCGCAATAAGGGCGATGCCGCAATAGATCGCATAAAAACCGGCAAACAACTTGGCGGTCGGGCCGGATAGCGGTGACAAAGGGCCCATCCCCGAGAGAATCATCGCCGAGTCAAGGAAGGCGTCGATCCATGCCAGTCCGGCCAGATAGTGGTAACCGAGCATCCCGAGGCCCAAGGAAAATGCGACCAGCCCGCCCCCGGCGGCAACGCTCCAGCCAAGCCGATGGACAAACTCGCGCTTGGGCAGGAGCTTTTCTTTGTGATGTTCAAACACGGCGAAAATCCCTGATCAGGGCGGCGGGATTGTCGGCGCGCATCAGCGCCTCGCCGACCAGGATCGCGTGCGCTCCGGCGGCCCGGACCCGGGCGGCATCGGCGGGGGTGGCGATGCCACTCTCGCTGACGGCAATCACGTTCTGGGGGAAATGCGGGATGAGCTGTTCGCTGAGCGATAGATCGGTCTTGAACACGGCCAGGTCACGGTTGTTCACCCCGATGATCTTCGCCTGGTGCTGGATGGCGCGCTTCAGCTCCTCGTCGTTGTGAATCTCAAACAAGGCGTCGAGGCCGGCGGCCGTGGCGGCATGGAACAATGCCTCGATTTCCTCGTCGGTCAGCGCCCGCACGATCAGCAGGATCGCGCTGGCCCCGACGATGCGGGCCTGCTGCACCTGAATCGGGTGCACCATGAAGTCCTTGCGCAGGCAGGGCAGGGGATTAGACAAGCTCACCCCGGAGGCGGGCGACACTTGCGCAAAGTCCTTCGTAACCACCGCAAGATCGGCGAGGGTGCCGCCGAAGTACTTTTCGTCGGTCAAGATGGACAGGGCGCTGGCGCCGGCGGCGCGATAGCGCTGCGCCTGATCGAGGGCCGATGCGTTTTCCTTGATGGCGCCGGCGGACGGTGAGCGGCGTTTGATCTCGGCAATGACCGCAAGTTTGCCGTCCGGACGCTTGAGCGCCTGCAGGAAGGAGGGCGGCTTGGGCAGGGCGCGGTTGAGTTCGACCAGTTCATCGGTGAAGACCGGCCGCAGCAGGGGGGCAATTTCCCGCCGCTTGTGCGCCATGATTTCGCTGAGCTTGTCCATTACGCCCACGGAACACACTGAACACACGGAACACAAAGCAGAAAGTTGGTGGTTTTTTCCGTGTGTTCCGTGTGTTCCGTGGGCAATTTGCCGTTATGTCCGCCATCGAAGACCTCTGCCGCACCATGGCCCGCCTGCGCGCCCCCGACGGTTGTCCGTGGGACCGCGAGCAAACCCACCAGACACTCGCGCGCTGCCTGATCGACGAATGCAGCGAGTTGCTCGACACCATCGACCGGAACGATCTCCCGCACATGCGCGAGGAACTGGGTGATGTGCTGATCCAGGTGGTCTTTCACGCGCAACTGGCGGCCGAGCGCGGCGATTTCAACTTCGACGACGTGGCGCGCGCGATCAACGCCAAGCTCATCCGCCGTCATCCTCATGTCTTCGGCACGGGCCAGGCCGACACGTCCGCCAAGGTCATCGAGATCTGGGAAAATGTTAAGACGCAGGAGAAAGCCGCCGCCGGGCAAACCGAGGCGATCGTCTTCAAGCCGCTCCCGCCGCGGTTGCCCGCGCTGATGTTTGCCGAGGATGTGTGGAAGCAGATCGAGAAGAAACGCCTGCCGGTTGAAGGCGTGATCGACACGGCGCAGGTGAAGGCGCTGGGTCAGCAGCTCGACGCGCCCGCGCTCGGTCGGATGCTTTTTGAACTCACCGCCGCCGCGCGCGCCAAGGGCCTCGATCCGGAGGGCGCGCTGCGCCAGGAAGCCGGCCGGGTGATGCGGGCGGTGGAGGGCCAGGTAGACGCCGGCCTTCGGACGGTGTCGCCGGCGCCGTAAGCGCGTCCAGAGGCCGCGCTCCACCCATGAAATCGGAAGAACGGCCCCCACCCATGAAAGACAACCCCGCCGATTCTGCTGAGCTGCCTGCGGCCGTGAAGGCCGAGTGGCTCCAGCCCTTCGCCGATTATCTGGCGAAGGAACGCCGCTATTCCGCCTACACCGTGCGGAATTATAGCCAGGCGTTCGCCGACTTCTATCGCTGGCTGGAGCAGACCAAGCGCTGGGCGGGCGGCCTCGCGGCGCTCACGCCCCGGGACACGCGGGATTTCATCATCGAGGCGCAACGCCGCTTCAAGCGCCGGACATTGCACAACCACGTGGCGGGTCTCCGCACGTTCTTTCGTTTTTGGCTGCAGCACGGCAAGGTGCCGCGCAATCCGTTTGCCGGGGTGCCGCTGCCGAAGCTGGAAAAGCTGCTGCCGAAATTCCTGACCGAAACGCAAATGGCGTTGCTGCTCGGAGGACCCCAAAAACTGCTGGCGAACGAATCACTCGACGCCTTCAGTGCCGGGCGCGACCGGCTGGTGCTGGAATTGCTTTACGGGGGCGGTCTGCGCGTGAGCGAGCTGGTGGCGCTTAATTATGGCGCGGTGGATTTCGGCAATGGGAGCGCGCGGGTGCTGGGCAAAGGGCGGAAGGAACGCATCTGTCCGCTCGGTGCCGTGGCCATGGCCGTCCTGACCAGGTTTCGCGACGAGTATGCCCGGCAAACCGGCCCGGACGATCCGGTGGTCATCGCCACGCCGCACAAGCGCA
>JANMVS010000170.1:0-3050 GCA_031392885.1 Verrucomicrobiota bacterium | reverse complement strand
CTAGCTGTCCCGCAACTGCGCGCACAGTCCTGCGATCGCCAAGCACCTACGTCGCGGCTCCAAGCAATCACATCGGCAGAGCCTTCCTGGCCTGACGTTCAACCGCCCGTCAGCGTCTCCGCGAACTCGGCCAGGCGCTTCGCCTCCGCCGAGTCGGTCTGGTGCAGGCTGCGGAACGCCTCCATGCAGCGGCTGAACTCGCTGCGCGCGTCGCAGGCGCGGTCGACGGCCCGCTGCTTGGGCTGCGAATTGCCTCCGCCCGGATCCTGTGCGAGGTCTTCAAGGTTCAGCCACAGCGGCATGAGGAGCGCCGCCCTGCGCGTGGTGAGGTCTTCGTGGTTCAACTGGAAGAAACGAATCGTGGTGACCGCCCGCTCGTAGGCATAGCCGCTGGACTGCGCGGGCATCGCGGTGACGCCGTGGAAAGTGATGATGCGTGCCGGATCTTCGTCGATATCGGAAATCGGATAGACCAGCAGGGCCTCTTCTACCTGCATGTGACTTGGATCCTCGCCGTTGACGTCGCGCGGGCCCCGTACCGGGAAGAAGTTCGACTTGAGTGTCGAATTGCAACGCGTGCACGCGATGGCGTAGTTGAACGGGTGATACGCGAGGCAGTAGTACCCGGTGTCCGAATCGGGGCCCAGTGACCAGGAGGGCGCAAAGTCGGACAGGTAGTCCGGCCGCTTGGACGGTGGCCATGCCTGCACGCTGGACTTGGGGCGGAAATGCTCCACCTCATGCACCTTGGAGGCCAATGCCGCGCCCTGCAGCTTGGTCTCGCAATAGGCGCATTTCTCGTGCTGCAGGCGAATGTAGACCCCCTTGATCTCGCCCCAGAATTCGGAGCCGCCGGTGTAGGCCCTCGCTTGCTTGTACTCGCTGGTGCGGGTGCGAGCCCGCCCGATCCAGTTGGACTTCTCGGCGCCGATGAGGTCGAGGAGTTGCTGCCGAGCGACGTCGTAGCGTCTCATTTGGCGGCTTTCCGGGGGGGCTTGGCGGCTTTCTTGACCCGCTTGGCCGGCGCCTTCGCCGCGTTCCGGGCCGCGCCATTCGCCGGCGCGCCTGGACCCTTGGCATTCGCCAGCGCTCGCCGCGCGTCTGCCGATGCCTTGCGATTTCCGCGCTCCAGCGCCGTGAGCGTGGGCGCGATGTCGGAAAACGCCAGCCCCTTCGACAGCACCTCGAGGTAGCGGGTGGCAGCGTCCTTGTCGCCGGCAGCGGCGCGACCCGACAGCAGTTGCAGCATTCGCGCCACCTCCGGCGAGCGGGTGCTGTCGAGCCCGAAATACGGTGAAAGCAGAATCTGTTCGGCGCTCCGGCCATGCACGCGCTCGGTAAGCTGACTTGCCGTCGTTGCGCCGCCTTCCTCCTTGAGGACGTACAGGTTGCGCGCCTGCAGCGACCCTACCACCAGCGGGCTGTGCGTGGTAACGATGAATTGCACGCGCGGCAGCGCCTTTGCGAGCGTCGGCACCACCACCCGCTGCCATTCGGGATGCAGATGCAGATCGATCTCGTCCACCAGCACCACGCCCTCCGTCTCGCGCAGCTTCTTGCCCTTTCCGGCGCCCATGCACAAGTGAAACAGCATGTCGCCAATCCACCCGATATAGGCACGATAACCGTCTGACAGGGCGCGGAAGGGCAGCGAAACCTCGTTCATCAAATACGTGTGCTCGCCGGCGGAATTCGATGCGAGCGGCTCGATCCGGCATTCGGGCGGGAGAAGCTCGTCGAGCAAGTGCATCACTTGCACGTAACGGCCCTTGTTTTCAGACGAATACTTGGGCAGCCAGTAGGACAGCGGAATGAGTCCCAGGTGCTCCTCGAACAGGCCGGCTACCCGACCGTATCGCTTGAGGCGCGCCTTGGTGCGCGCGCTTTCGTCGACGCCGGTTGATGACTCGACGCGCCGGGACGCACCGTAGCCGACGACGAAATATCCTGCCGAGGACTCGTCAAACAATGCCTCCTCGATCGTATGCTGCATCGATTGGGGGCTGCACTTGCATAACAGCAACTCGACCGTGCCGCGCGCCTCGACGGTGGTTTCGAGTCTCAGCCGGATCGAAGAAGCGCTATTCGCCTGCTTCAAGTCACCCTTCAGGTCGAACGCGCTCAATTCGACGGCGGCTTCGATCCGTGCCCGAAGTGCCGGAGTAGCAGCGCCGGACGAACGCCGTGGTGGCCGACGGATGAGGGATTCCGGCACGAATCCGGAAGAGGAGCTGAGCAGGGGACCGAGCAGGGCCAGTGCCACTCCACGCAACACCGAGCTCTTGCCCGAGCCGTTGCCGCCAAGAACCACGTTCACATTGGGAAACGCGACCCCGGCCACCTTGCCCGGCGCGTTGAACTCGAACTGGACGCTTTCGAGGGAGCGGAGGTTTTCGATGGTGAGCTTTTTTACGTACATTGGCTGTACTTTCACATGTGGTCTGCCACGCGACCCCGATGTTAGGCGATCACGGCCCCGGACGGAAGGCCGCCAGCGAGATCATGTGATCGAGTCACGGCTACACAGAATCGCAGCTTGCCCAAATGGTCGCGATGGTTGAGGAAGTCGAAAGACTCGCGCAGCGGCGGGCGACTGCAAGCGAGGCCATCGCGCTGGCGTCAAAAGCACTCAGTCTGGTTGTCGAGGTGGTCACGCACTGATCGATGGTCCGGCGGGCAGCGGTCGCATCGAAGCACCATTGGCGAAATGGCGCCGCAAGGCGTACGACAAGTGGCACCGGTTCGAGGCAGGCGGCCCGTCGGAAGCCGGCGCCCGGCGCTGCCGTGCCTCACCTTCCATGCTCGCTTGCCGATCACGCACCAACCCGCACCGCCGTCCGGTTCATCCTGCGAGCGCCGCCGGAAAGCAAGAACGCCGTGCAAGAAAACCCGCGCGATGACTGAATTCCTCAATCAAGCTGCAGGTTCAACGGCCGGATCGCGGCGGCCCAGCGCTCGGATTCCCGTTCGATGAATTCGCTCAATTTGGCCGGCGAATCCGCGGTCAGTGGAACCGAACCGCTGTCGACAAGCATCTGTTGATAGCGCGG
>JANMVS010000143.1:0-9761 GCA_031392885.1 Verrucomicrobiota bacterium | reverse complement strand
CCATAAATTTTCCCGCCCCCCTTCATGCGCGCTGTTTGCTCTCCGGCACGTCGCTTCCCGTTGCCCCCTCCCGGCCCCCCCGCCCATGAGCTTGATCAACGACGCGCTCAAGAAAGCCCAGAAGCAGCGGACGGGCGACAGCCCCCCCCTCACCAGCCTGCCGAGCATCGGCGGCGACTCGGCGACCAAAATCGCGCAGCGCACCAAACCCGCCGGTTTTAATGCGCTGCTCACCCGCGTCGGAGTGATCGGCTTGGTCCTCGGGTTCATTCTGTTTGGTGGTTATTTCGGCGTGCGCGCCTTGAACCGCCCGTCCGGTGCATCCCCACCGGCCAAACCCGCCATCGCGATCGAGACTGTGGCCAAGCCACCCGTCGCCGTGGCCCCGGCTCGGAGCATCAACACCCCAGCCCCGGCGATCACCTTTAACTTGTCGATCGCCGCCGTGCCCCCGTCAGCGGCGGCCACGCCAACGGAAACCGCGGCCCCGCCCGTCAAAACCCCTGAGCCCAAGCCCGGCCCCACGGCACCCCCGGTGGCAACATCCGCAACCGTCGCTCCGACGCCTGCGACCGTTGCACCTGGGGGACCGCCGCCCAAGCTGGCCCCCAAGGCCATCGCCTATATTGAGAGCCTGCGGATCGCCGGCATCCGTGCATCCACCACGGACAGCAAAGTCCTCATGAGCGACCGCGTCTACCGTAACGGCGACATCGTTGAGCACGAATTGGGTCTGAGGCTCATCAGCATCACCTCAAATTCATTGACGTTTGAGGACGAACAGGGCGGCCGCTACACGCGGAATTTCTGAACGGACGACACCCCGACCCGGGGGCGGACATTTGCGTCTCAGTACGCGGAGTTCGGTGGCCAGAAAACTTGCCCGGCTGTTTTCAGGGTAATCTGCACATCCAGGCCCACCGACCAGTGCGTGATATAGTAAAGATCCAGCCGGATCCGCTCCTGCAATTGCTCCGGCGTGTGGATTTCCCCGCGAAATCCCTCGCTCTGCGCCAGCCCCGTGATGCCGGGCTTCACCCAGTGCTTGGACCGATAGTACTGCACCTGCCGCGCAAACTCCTCGTCGAGCAGCGGCATCACCGGTCGCGGCCCCACGATGCTCATCCGGCCCGTCAGCACATTCCAGAACTGGGGAAACTCGTCGAGACTGTGCCGCCGCATAAAATGCCCGAAGGGATAGATCCGCTCGTCACCGGCCCGCGCCTGCCGCCCCTCCGCCCGCTCATCCGGAGGCGCCATGTGCATCGAGCGGAATTTCAGCATGGCAAACTCCGTCCGCCGTTCTCCCGACCGCGGCCGCGTATAGAAGAGCGGCCCCGGTGACTGCCGCCACTGGCCAATCCAGACCAGCAGCATCAAGGGGGGCAACACCAGCAGCACGACCGGCAGCGCCACAGTCACGTCGAAGATCCGTTTCACGGCGCGGTTCAGCGGTTCCTCCAGCGGCTCTTCATGCAGGCTGAAAAAATGACGCCCGCCCTCATCCACCGACACGACGGAGTGCCCCAGCATCTCCTCCACAAGGTGATGCACCAGTAACCGGCACCCGTGCGCTTGGCACTGCGCAAGGATGGACCGCGCCACCGCCTGATCCTACGGCAGCTCCAGGAGTATCACCTGGGAAATATTTTTCTCCTCCAGAACCCGGGACAAATCGTCCAAGCTCCAGGGAGCAGGCTGAGCGTTTAACGGGGCCGCCGCCGCGGTGGCGAGGGGTGATTGCTCGCCGGCCCGGGCCGCGGCGTTGTCTGGCCCAAGCGCGTCCAAGGCCACAAAGCCGGCCGACTGCATGCCCAGATGCCGCCGCTGGCTCATCCACTCATTGAGCAGGTTCTGGGCTTCGCTCCGGCCGATGAAGAGCGTCGGAATACAATCCTCCTGACCGTAGAGCAAGCTGGCGAGCACCCGGGGCAGCGTCCGGTGCATCCACACCAGGCCCAGCCAGCACCACAACAGAAATGTGCCGAGGAAAAGGCGGCTGATGCGCGTGTCCTGGGTGGCAAACATCATGCTGAAGACTGCCAGGGCCACCAGGCCAGCCTGGGTCGTGGCCAGTCCCGCGGCGTCCACCAGGGTGAGTCGAGCCAGTCGGGATTCCACGCCCAGGATCCGTCCGAGGCCCGCCAGGAGTCCGATCAACACACACAGGAAGTAAGGCAGCAGATTCACCTCGCGGGTCAGCCGCACCACGTCGGAGACGAAAAAGATGACCAGCTCGGCGTAGACCAAAAAAAACCCGGCCACCGTCAGCAGGACGACGAAGCCGTAAATCCGGACCAGTCCGCGATGTCGATTGGTAATCATGCCGTGCCCGGGGACGTTACTGCCCGTCGCGCTGTCGGCAAGCCTCTTGGTCGCCCGGTGGGCGGATGCGCAGAATTTTAAAATTGGGTCCACTGCAGCCACGGCGACCCCCGCCTGGCATTCTTATCCCCGGGCCCCGCACCCAAAAACTATCACTGCAGACGGCCAGTCAGATATTGCTGGACCGCCCCGCGCGGGCGGGTGTTGAGAATATTTCCCTTCGCGAGCCAGCCCTTGCGGGCCGCGCCCACTCCCGCCCGGAAATGCTCCAGCCCGGTCGTGCGGTGGGCATCGGGATTGATTGAACAGAGGAGGCCCTTCGCCGCTGCCTGCCGCCAGTGCCGCCAGTCCAGGTCCAGCCGCCACGGATTCGCATTCAACTCAATGATAACCTGGTTGGCGATGGCGGCATCAATGACCTTCTCAACGTCCACCGCGTAGCCTTCCCGCTCCAGCAGTAACCGGCCGGTGAGATGCCCGAGCATGGTGGCGCGGGGATGCTCGATGGCCCGGATGAGGCGTTGCGTCATCACGTCGCGCCCCTGATTGAAGGCGTTGTGGACGGAGACGACCACATAATCCAACTCCGCCAACACCTCGTCGGCAAAATCCAGCCGCCCATCCGGCAAAATATCACATTCCGTGCCCGTGAAGACATGGCAGGTAAACCGCTTCGACGCGTTGAGGGTCTTGATCGCCGCAATCTGCTCGGCCAGCCGTTCCTCACTGAGGCCGCGGGCCTGCACGCTGGACTTGGAATGATCGGCAATGCCCAGGTATTCAAACCCCAGGGCCTGCGCGGCCCCCACCATTTCCTCGAGGGTATTGTGCCCGTCCGAGGCGGTCGTGTGATTGTGGAAAACCCCGCGGATGTCGTCTGCCTCCACCAGCTGCGGCAATGCGCCGTTCGCGGCCGCCTCGATTTCCCCCAGCCCTTCGCGCAGTTCCGGCGGAATGAAGGCCAGGCCGAGTTTCTGAAACAGCTGCGCCTCGGTCGTCAGGTCGGTCTTCCGCCCCGCGAGTTCGGCCTTAGCCTTCGCCGTCCCCTCGCCTTCCGCCGGCACGAGACCCCACTCGCTCATGGACAGGCCGCGCTGGAGGGCGCGGTGGCGCATCGCCACATTATGATCCTTTGAACCCGTGAAGTGGTGCAGGGCAAAGACAAACTGTTCCGGCGGCACCAACCGCAGATCGGCCTGGATCCCCGAGGCCAGTCGCACGCTGGTCTTGGTCTCGCCGTGAGCCGTGACTTCCGCCACCCCCCGCCAGGCGACGAACCACTCTGCCACCCGCTTGGGTTCATGGGTTGCCACCAGAAAATCCAGGTCCCCGACCGTCTCCATCCGCCGGCGCAGGCTGCCGGCATGCTCGGCCCGCAGAACCTGCGGCAGTTCGCGCAGACCGGCCAAAATGGGTTCCGCCACCGCCCAGGCCTCGATCCACAGATGCCGCCGGCCGTATTTCTCGCGGTTGCGCATGCCCTCGAGGATTTTCTCCTGGGACTTTTTCCCGAAGCCCGCGAGTTCCGCGATCTTCCCGTCGAGGCAGGCCTGCTGCAGCTTCGCGATGGAATCGATGCCGAGCTGGTCGCGCAGCGCGCGGATTTTTTTTGGACCGACGCCCGGGATCGACAATATCTCGATCAGGCCGGCGGGAATCGAGGCCTTAAGCTGGTCATGAAATTCCAACCGGCCGGTGGTGTGCAACTCGGTGATTTTCTGCGCCAGCGCCTCGCCGATGCCCTTGACCTCCTCCAACGTGCCCGCTTGCACGCGCGTGGCGATTTCCTCTTCGCTGAGCGTCTCGAGCAGCCGCGCCCCCGCCTGGTAGGCGCGAATCTTGAAGGGGTTTTCCCCTTTCAGCTCCATTAACAGGCCGAGGTCGGTCAGGATGGCGGCGATCTCGGTTTTATTCACGAAGATGAACTAACCAAAGATCCTGTTGAATACCCAGAAAAAATATTCCCCGGAGCGAACGGAGAAAGCAGGAGCTCCGGGCCCGATCTCAGTTCGCTCCGTCAACTCCTGGGCAATGCTTGGGTCGAAGCCACCCAGCTCCGCCCGGTTAAGAGGACTTCTTCCGGCGCTCTTCCAGAAACTTCCGATCCAATACATCCTTTCCCCGCAAGCCCTGCTTGAAGCGCAGCATCAAGTCGGGCCCGGCAAAAGGCACTTTCACCCCATCCAGCTCCTCCCATTCGATGAAAGCCTCCGCCTCCGCGTAGCTGATGCCCGAGGCCTCCGTCATCAGATCCACGGTGATGGCATCGTTCACTCTCACCACCACCCAGGAGGAAAGATCCTCGTCACCCAGTTCCCTTACGGCCTTGTCCGGTAGGATCTCGAGGGCTTGCTTGATCAGTCGCTGATTTTCCAGATCCCGGGCAATCAACAGGTCCAAATCATCCGTGGCGCGAATGAAGCCAAGCCGGTTCATCGCCACCCCGCCAATCACCACAAAGCGTGCGCCCAGCCGGTTTAGCTCCCGGGCCAACATCACGACATCCCGGTCATCCGGAGGTCGGGTCAGCTCACCGGCAGGAGTTTCTGCTGCCATGATGCAAATTCATCCCAGGTGCGAAACCGTCGCACCCCGGTGGCAGAACCGGTCCGAGGTGCGACCAGGGCCGCCCGCCGTTGATTGCGCCCAAAACGGACCAGCGGTGATGCCTTGATTGTCCCGACTTCGCGCATCTCGCCTCTTTTTTCCATGACGGAACAATCCCCACTTTATCCACGGGGTCAAGCGCCCGCCTGTCCCGCTGACCGCCAGACACTGTTCACCCGCCGCGCCACCTCCGCCCGGTTGACCTTGCCCTGGTCGTTCACCGGCCAGGGGGCGAGCGGGACAAACTGCTTCGGGCGTTTCGCCGAGGACAAGCTACGGCTTGCGGCCCCGGCGACCTTGCCCAAGTCCGGCTGGTCTGTCGCCGGATAGGCAGCAACGACAGCCTGCCCCCACTCCGCATCCGGCACGCCGATTACCACCACCTCGCTGAATTCCCCGCTCGCCCGCAGCACCGCCTCGACCTCGGCGGGCTCCACCTTTTCGCCCCCAGTGATGATGACCCCATCGCGCCGGCCGGCGACGTGCAGCTGCCCCCGCTCATCCAGGGAGCCGCAGTCCGTGGTTTCAAAATTTCCGTGTGCGCGCCACTGCGGATGATAGCCGCGAAACAGGGAATCGCCGCCGATGATAATCACCCCGTCAGACCCGATCTTAAGCGTCGCATGGGGCAGCACGGAACCGCAACTCCGGACCCCGGCCAGGAATTCCTCCGGCCGCAGGGCCGTGATCATCGCGGCGGACTCGGTCATGCCGTAACCCAGCGACAGGGGCAACCGTTCCGCCGCCGCCGCTTCAAGCAGCCCGGATTGCGCCGGGGCCCCGCCCAGAAAAATAATCCGGAACTGGCGCAGCCACGTCACGGCTGGTCGGCTGCGCAGCAGGCGCTCCAGTTGCGTTGGCACAAGTGAAATCATCCAGCCCTCCGGCCGGGTAGGCAGCGCCGGCCGGGCACCCCCTTCGAGCGCTTTCCACTCCAGTGACCGGTATTCCCCTCCCGTCAGGGCACAACGCAGCCAAGCCATCAGCCCACTGACATGATGCAGGGGCAGAACGCCGACGGCGTTGACCTGGGATACACCAAAATGACGGGTGAAGCCTTGCACCGCGGCGGACAACGTCGCGGCATCGTGCCGGGCAAACTTCACCTGCCCGCTCGTGCCCCCCGTCGGAACGCACAGCCAGCCCTGCGACGAGCCGGAGGCTGGGATCGAGGAGCGGGGCACCAATCGTAGCGCGGCCAATTGGGCACGCTCGGACTCACCCCAGGCGGGATTGCCGAGAAAAACCTCGCCGGTGCCGGCAACCGCGTCGGCAAATGCCGCCATAAAACGCGCGGGCCCGGCCTCGGAGATCAGGATCGGCTCCTTGCTCCCAGTTCCATGCTCCCGGCTCCGCCAGGCTCGCAGCGCCTGGCTCAGGTCAGCGCGTTCCATAGTTCCTCCCCGGGGTTGGCTGCAATGCACGACGCGTCGGCGAGCGGGCCGATAATGGGACCGTCCCACCGACGGTCGCCAAAAATCTCCCCTGCACCAAAGCCCAGGGCCCGCGCCGTGAGCCGCTGGCTGAGGGCCGCCTGCAATATCACCGAACGGCCCAGCACCGTTTCGATCGCACTGGAAATCACCACATCCGCCTGGGTGGCCAAGATCCATTCAATCAATTCCGGCAGCGGACCCGCGAGCGCCGGCTTCAGCACAAATACGCCCGGCCAGCCGAGTCCCTGCCAGCGGCGCGCCTCCGCCAGCCGCACGACGGACTCATCCAACGCCAGCTTCACCGGATAATCACCGGCGAGGCCGAGCAGACCGTCCTCGTCGGTCGGCGCCAAAGGTTGCTCGACAAACTCGATCGGACGATCGGCACAACGGATCAGCCAGCGCTCGGCCTGCCGTGAGGTCCACGCCCCATTGGCGTCGAGCCGCAACTTCGCGTGCGCCGGCAGTCGGGCCAGCAAGTCGTCCAACACGCCGAGCTCATCGTCCACGGCTCCGACGCCCACCTTCCATTTGAAGGCCAGAAACCCCGCTTCCAGTTTAATGGGCAATAGTTTCACGGCCTCTCGGCCGGCCGGCAGCAGAGCGGCAACGGGCAAACGGATCGTGCCGGCTGCCGCCGCGGACTGCTCCCGCGCCATCGCCAGGGCGAATCGCACGCAGCCCTGTCGCTCGGGCACCGTCGTCAGCACGTCGGCGGAGACGCGATCGCCAAATTTCCGGCAGATTTCTTCCGCGTCCGCGATCGTTTCCGTTCCAAACCACGGAATCGGAGCAATTTCACCATATCCGACCCGACCCGCCTCATCCTCCAGTCGGACAATGATCCCCTCGCGCTCCGCCCAAACACCATGCGCCGTCCGCAACGCAGAGCGCAAGGGGAGGCAGTAGCGTTTAAAATGAAAGCGATAAACCATGAAGATTCACCACGGAATACACGGAATCCACGGCAGGAAGGCAATAGGCCTTCAATCGTATTTATCCTAGAAAACACAATTGAAACGCGGAGGACGCGAAGAACACAGAGGGGAAACCGGGTTTGCTGGCACTTTAATGCTCTCACCTGCGCGGTGATTACTCCTTGCGCCACCTTGGGGTGCCAACTTTCTGTTTTTTGCGCTTATTTTGGCCAATCCTTCTGCGGAATTAAGGTTAAGGTGTGCTCCGACTGATCGTCTCCGCCACTGGGTTTCGGGGACCGGCTAATCGCCGGCAGAAGCTCAGTCTGCGATCAGCAGACCCCCCGGAACTTATCCCGGAGACGATCAGTCGGAGGGGTGAATTACCTAAACTGCCGCAGATTGAGGATTACAGGCAACCCACTGAAAGGAGCGAGGAACCTCATTTGGATTGCTGGTGGCAGGGCGCGACCGGGACGAGTGCAGGAGCCTCGGCCGCTGGGCGCGCCGTCAGGACGTACGCGGACGGCCCAGCGGTCCGTCCCTACCTTAAGTCCAGAATCGGTGAGTAATTGGTATTATATTGTGAATTCCGTGGTGAACTCTCCCCGGTTTTCCTTAGTTTTTGTTTGTGGTTACCCGACCGGGGAGTATCTCGTTCACGGCAACGATGACCAAGCCTGTTGCCACCTACCCGAGCGATTCGGATTTTTACCTGCCCGCCGAGCGCTTCTTTGCCGCCAATCTGCCCAGCGCCCTGACGTTTGACGACGTCTCCCTCGCCACGCTCCACTCGGAAATCCTGCCGAAGGACACTGATCTGGCCACGTCGCTCTCCGACAGCCTGCGACTCCAGATTCCGATCATCTCGTCCGACATGGACACCGTCACCGAGTCGCGCATGGCCATCGCCATGGCCCTGAACGGTGGCCTCGGACTCATCCACTATAATTTGCCGGGCAAGGAGCAGATCAAGGAAGTCGCCCGCGTGAAACGGCACATCCACGGCCTGATCCAGGACCCCATCACGGTGTCACCGGACGCGCTCGTCAGCGAGGTCTTGGCGATGATCGACCAGAAGCGTTTCGATTTCCGCACCTTCCCGGTCGTGGAAGAATCCGGCAAGCTCGCCGGCCTGCTCTCGGGCAACCTGGTCAAGGACCGCTACAAGTCCAAGAAAGTCTCCGAGGTGATGACGCCGCGCAAGCAACTCATCACCGTCCAGGAAAAACACATGGCCGCCGACCCCATCAAGGAGGCCGACCGTTTCTTCACCGTGAACGTCGGCATCCACAAGATGCTCGTGGTGGACGACAAGGACCACCTGCGCGGCCTGGTCACCAGTTCCGATGTCGAACGCATCACCAGCGAGGCCAAGTCGCGCCGCAAGCCGGCTCGCGACGCCAATTTCCGGCTCGTCGTCGGTGCGGCCATCTCCCCCATCCGCAAGGCGAACGGCGAGCTGGACCGCGACAAAATCATCACCCACGTCGGAGAACTCGTGGATGAAGCGGTCGATGTCGTCGCCGTTTCCACCGCCCATGGCCACACCGCCGGCGTGGGCGATGTCGTGAAGCTGATCCGCAGCGCGTTCAAGGATCTTACCATCATCGCCGGCAATGTTACCAGCGGCGCGGGCGTCGAATTCCTCGCCCACGCCGGCGCCAACGCGATCAAGATCGGCCAGGGCCCCGGTTCCATCTGCACCACCCGCATCGTGGCCGGCGTCGGCATCCCGCAGCTTACCGCGCTCCATGTGGCCAGCCGCAGCGAGGCCCGGCGAGGCGTCCGGCTCATCGCCGACGGCGGGATCACGAAGTCCGGCGACATCGTCAAGGCCCTCACCCTGTCCGATGCCGTCATCCTCGGCGGCTTGCTCGCGGGTTGCCGTGAAGCCCCGGGCGAGATCATGGAAATCTCCGGCAAACTCTACAAACAATACCGCGGCATGGGTAGCCACGCGGCCATGAAGGCCGGCTCGGCGGCCCGTTACGGCCACGACAAGAACGATAACACCCGGAAAATCGCGGCGGAAGGCATCGAGGCACTCAAGGAAGTCTCCGGCTCAGTGGATGATGTGCTTGGCACCCTCATCGGTGGCGTGCAGAGCGGCATGGGCTACCTCGGGGCCAAGGATCTGGCCGAGTTGCGCGCCAAGGCCCGGTACGTCCGCATCACGCCCGCCGGGCAGAAGGAAGCTTCCCCGCACGACGTGATCGAGGTCGCCACCCGCCACGGCTGATACGGACTCATGCAACAGGAGGTCACTTCCAAAGACACGAAAGGAATGCTTTCAGAGGGAATTCCGAATCATTCCGGACTTCACTATTCATTCGCTGTGGGTCCGATACCTCGTATCCCGCCGTGGCGGGATCGGCTTGGTCGAATGCAGGGCGGTCAGCTCTGCAGGTTCCCCGTGGTAGCCCATGCCGCTCTGCACGCCACCGATGAGGGTGCCAAGCACATCATCCACTGA
>JANMVS010000137.1:0-13601 GCA_031392885.1 Verrucomicrobiota bacterium | reverse complement strand
CCAGCGAAGTGACCGCCGGCTCGGGCTATTACAGCCAGTCCAGCGCCGCCTGCTTCTTTGGCTATCCCGACGGCAACCTGCCGCGCCGCCTCCGGGTCCGCTGGCCCGACGGCCACACCTCCGAGCACCCCGTGCCGCCCCGGACCGTCCACCTCGCCGTCACTCAACCCGGGCCGTGAATTTTCTGCTTTCCTCAATCCAAACCCCGATCATCAACCTCCCGCTCCATGCCTCCCTCAGATCCCTCCGGTTGACCGCAAGCCGGTTGCTCGCCGGGCTCCCGGCTTCGTTCGCGGCTGACGAAAAAAATCGCGCCGGTTACGCCAGCGGCCGACCCCAATTATGCTCGCTGATTTTCGTGCAAATGTGCCGGGATTTTTTGTGGACTCCAGCTGGCAGGAAAAACTGAGCGCGACGCCGAGCGGTTCGCTCGTTCCAGGAGCGAACGGGCGCCCAAGGTGACGGTGGCATGTGCAGGAGGACGGGCAGACCAAGAAAGCCTTGCACGTGATTTTCATCGCGTTGCGATTGCGCTGAGGGTGGGCGCGGGCCGCGCCTCGGGCATCGCACTTGGGGTGGCGGGATGGACCCGGGATTACTCCGGCACCATGCAACGGCCGATCATGACCGGCTTCAGCGCAGGACGTGGCCAAACTGTTCCAAAAAGGCGGCGCGTAATTTCTCGACCTGTTCCGCCGGGACGCGCGGTTGGTTGCGAACCCTGGAGAACCAGCGGAGTGCGGACGACTCGTCGCCGGTGGTGATCGCATGAAAGGTGAGGATGCCGAGAGCCATCGGATTTCCCGGCTCGGCTTCCAGCGCTTGCCGCAGCAGGGGCACTCCCTCCTCAGTCTGGCCAAGATTGATAAAGTAATTGGCGAGTTCGATGTACGCCTCCGCTTCGTTGGGTCGGAGCCGGATTGATTCCCGGAATGCCCCAATTGCCTCCTGGCTCAGGCCGGCCTGCTGCAGAGCCCGTGCCCGCATCAGATGCAGGCCGGGGGATTGGGGACAACGGTCGAGGCCCGTCGCGAGGATCTGCGCCGCCGCCGTGGGTTCCCCGAGTTGCGCCAGCAGCGCGCTTAATTGTGCCCAGCCGTCGGCAAAGTCGGGAGCAAGCTGGGTGCAGCGTTCCAATTGGGAGCGCGCCGCGGGAAAATTGCCCTGCACCACACTGAGGGTTCCGAGTTGAAAGCGTACGGCCACGTCATCGGGGGCGAGTTCGACGGCCCGTTCCAGCAAATGGACGGCTTGCACCCCAGCGCCGTTGCGCGCCATGATCCCGGCCGCCAGGGCGAGACGATACGGGTCGAAGCAGACATCCATCATGGCATCGAGCCAGGGATCGGGCGGATCGCGGTAGGCACCGGAAGCTTTGTGCGCACCCCTGATCTCGAGGGCGCGCTGAGATTGTCCGTTACGTTCATAGAGGGTGACGATCAGGTCGTAGCCGAGGGTGTAGTTGGTCTGGGTTACCACGGTCTCAAGCCGCTCCTGCGCCTTGGCCCAACGCTCCGCCTCATAGTCAAGTCGGGCCAGACCAAGCAGGGCGTAGGAATTGTCCGGATCCCGCTGAAGCAATTTCGTATAGGTGGCGGTGGCATCCGCGGGTCGATTTGATTTCAACTCGCAATCGCCGAGACGGATTTGAGCGGGAAGATAATCAGGGGCGAGTGCGACCACGCGGCGCCAGAGTGCCAGCGCCCGATCGAGTTCTCCGTAGCCCGCGAGGATTGATGCCTGAAAATGCAACCAGCGGGGTTCGGCCGGTTCAAGCTGCGCCAGGCATTCGTAACAGCGCCCGGCCTCGCTTAAGAAACCATTGGCGTGATAGAGCCGGCTGAGTTTGCTCAAGCCGGGGCGGGCGCCCAAGCGGGTGTGCGCCTGGGCTTCGGCCGCCGTGATTTTTTCACGTAGCGTCAAAGGGGTCGCACTCATGTCCGGCACAACCGGCAGCGAATCTGCGACCAATTGCTGGGTCTTGGCGGCAAATTGCCACCACCAGCCTCCGCCGATTGCTGCGGCCAGGCCCAAAGCGGCCAGGGCGGTCAGCATACGCTTTGTTCTCATGGTCCGTCCTTCCGTCGCCACAGGGTGATCCGACCCATGGAATCATAAGGCGGGTAGATATAGAAGCCGCCGGTGACCAGCACGGGTTTGCCGTTTCCGTCGAAATCACCTGCCGCCAGCGTAATCTGGTCCTTCGGCGCGTGCGCGAGCACGCGGGGCTCGAAGAACATCGTGCCATCGTTGTGAAACCACACGAGGGAAGTGGTGTTGCGGTTCTTGTTGTTCCAATCCGCGAAGGCGGCTACGGCGACCACGTCCATGGCTCCGTCCCCATCCAGATCGACCCCGACCGGACTGTAGGCCCCGGGTAAATTGCCAATCCGATGATAGCTGAACTGGCCGTCGCCACGATTTTCCAGCCACTGCACTCCATGCCACGGTCGCGGACCGGGAGTGGAGGCGGGACCGAAGCCATCACCGTTGGAAAACAAAATATCCGGGCGACCGTCGTGATTGAGGTCGCACACACTGAGCCCGCTGCTGCCGTAGTCTTCGTTGGTCGAACTCCAGATGCGGTTTTTCGTGAAGTTGCCGCGGCCATCATTCTGGAAAAGATCGATTTCCTCCCATTGTTGGGAGAGTAGGGCGACCACGTCGGGATGGCCGTCGCCGTTGAAGTCAGCGACACAGACATTGATGGCACCGGACAATTCCAGCAGGACGTGCCGGCGAAACTCCCACGGCCCCGTGCGTTCCAGCCAGCTCACCTCGCCCTGATCGTAGCCAAACTGCGCGAGGACGAGATCCAGCCGGCCGTCGTGGTTCAGATCGGCCACCCGAACGTCGGTTACGCGCGAGGTGTTTTCAAGGACAAGATGCGGGAGGAAGTTTTGGTGGCCGTCATTCTCCAGAATGAATACCGAACCAATCCGGTCATTGTTCGGAAAAACCTCGCCCATGCTGGCCACGATCAGATCGGTGTCGCCGTCACCATCGATGTCGGCGGCATCCACGTGCACCGGCGCGCGAAGTTTATCCGCCAGGATGGTTTCCTCAAAGACTCCGGCAGCGGATTGGCGGAGCCAGACGAGCTGATTTAATCTGGCTTCACAACAGACCAGATCCAGCCGACCGTCCTTGTCCAGGTCGACGGGCAGCACGTGTGCGATCCACGGGGGACCATCAATCGCTGCGCCGATGGCCTGGGACTGGAAAGATGAATCCAGCGGGCCGCTCCGGGCGACTGGTGCGGAAATGGCCGTCTTGCCATCCGTCGGCGGGTGCCGGCGGCAGCCATTCGTGAAAACGATAAGCCCCGACAAGAGGACGAACAAGAAAAGCCAAGAGGCGGCTGAGTGGATCAAGCGCATGTTTTTTGCGAGGTCAGGCAGAGCGACCTGGGCTGGTTATCGAATAAATTCAAAGTGGATATACGAAGTCTCGAGCAGACCTCAGGTCGTGGGCGCTGGCGGCGGACGTACGGGGTCATCGGGGAAGGGGATGGAGGGCAGATGAGTCTGCCGGGATCTGCGCAAATATTTCAAGGCTTGGCTGGGAAATCCGAGGGATGGCTTCGGTCAGCAGAATTTGCCATCCGCTCAAGCAGAAGGAGATTCTGGCGGACGGCTTCATTCTTTGGATCAAGCTGCAGGGCTTGTTCCCAGTGAATCCTTGCCCGGGTCAACTGGTTTTGCTGGGCATATAAAATGGCCAGAGCATTGTGCGCTTCGAGATAGCCGGGCTTCAGCCGCACGGCTTCCTCCCCGTGAATGATTGCATCTGCTTGGCGTCCCGGCAGGCGGGATAAGCACAGGGTGAGGTTGTAATGCACCTCGGGGAGGCGAGGATTAATGAGCAGAGCGGCCTCGTAATGGGCGAGCGCCTCAGATTCTCGGCCGGGCAGTGCGCTCAAGACGTTGGCGAGATTGGTCTGCGCGTCGGGAAAATCCGGCTGGAGCCGGAGCGCCGCTTCGTAGTGCGGTGGAGCTTCGGCCCGGCGTCCGGGCAGATGTGCCAGCGTGTTTCCCATATTGTAGTGGGCCATCGCTGAATCCGGATTGAGGCGCAAGGTCTTCTCATAGTGCGACAGCGCCTCTGCGCCCCGGCCGGGAATTGCGGCCAGGGCATTGGCCAGGTTGTAGTGGGCCTCGGCATAATCGGGTTGGAGACGCAGTGCTGCTTCATAGTGCGGCAGCGCTTCCGCCAGGCGCCCGGGCAGTCCGGCCAGAAGATACGCCAGGTTGTGGTGGGCTTGGGCGGAGTCAGGCTTGAGTCGCAGGGATTCGGCATAGTGCTCCAGTGCCTCGGCCGTGCGCCCAGGCATTTTGGCCAGGATGTTGGCGAGAATGGCGTGCGCATCGGCGAAGTTCGGCTGGAGCCGCACCGCCTGCTCGCCGTGCTCGAGTGCCTCGGGCAACCGGTCGGGCAAACTCGCGAGTTCAACGGCCAGATTGTGATGGGCCTCCGCATAGTGGGGCCGCAACTGCAGGGCGCGTTCATATTCCGCCCGGGCCTCAGGCTTGCCACCCGCCGTCCGGGCCAATTCAACCGCCAGTCCCATATGCGCGTCCGGATAACCGGGATTGAGTCGCAGCGCCGCACGGTATTGGGCGATGGCCTCGTCATGGCGGTCCGGCAACTTTGCCAGGGCAAAGGCGAGGATGTGGTGACCCATCCAGCTATCCGGGTTTTTCGCAATGGTCGCCTGGAACAGCGTTACATTGTCGCGATATAGCTGGCACTGCTGGTAGGTCTGCCCGCCAAGTGTGACGAGGAGCAGCGCGAATAACGCGTAACTCAGCCGGCGAGCCCAGAAGGGCGCCCGGGCCAGAGCCAGAGCAACTCCGCCGGTCGCAGTCGCAATGAAGGCAAGGCTGGCGAGATAGAGAAAGTGGTCGTTGACATAGGAAAAAATGAAGAAAAATACTTTGAAAAACCCGAGGATGGGAAACAAGGAGCCGATGAACAACAGCCATCCGGCCAGCGGACCTCGGGACCGGGGGCGAAGAATCCAACCGATGACGGTCAGGGCCACCGCGGCGCCGAGATAGCCGCCCCATCCCGCCGCCGCCGCCGGAACGTTCCAGCGGGGATAAAAGAAATTCAGGTCGGCCGGCCACACCAGCTTTCCCACATAGAACCAGACAATCCGTCCGGCGAGCATGATGCGATGCCCGATCGACAGATCAAATTCGACTCCCTCGGCGCCGATCCACTTGCGCTCCACCCAGGACGTGAACAGGCCAGTTGTCACCGCCGCGAGGAACCAGGGGAGCAGCGGCCGGATGTCGCGACCCCACTCCAAGCGCCCGTTCTTCCACCAGGTCACGACCAAGAGCGCCGCCGGCAAGGTGACAGTGGCCGTCTTGGATCCCAGGGCGAGGAGGAATAGCCCTGAAGCTACGGCATAAATCCCGGGACGACGGTGCCGGGCGAACTCGAGATAGCCAAGACCCGCCAGGAGATAGAAAACGAGCGAGAGGGTGTTTTTCTGTTCCGTGATCCAAGCGACAGATTCGACGCAGATCGGATGGACGGCAAAAAGTAGCGCGGCAAACCAAGCCGCCCCGGCGGGCACGAGGCGGGGGGCGGATTGATTGGACGCGAGTTGGATCGTCGGCGCTGACCACAGTCGCTGCAGCACCAGGGCAAACAAGCAACAGGACGTGGTGTGCAACACCACGTTGACCAGATGGTAGCCCAGCGTGGTGTCTCCCCACAACTGATGCTCCACCCAGAACGCACTGAACAGGACCGGATAGTATTGCTGAGTCGCGCCGACACTCAGCCAAATCCGACCCAACCCCGACCAGGAGCGCAAATCAGGGCGGGGCACGTGGGCCGGATCGTCCCAAAGCAGGGCGCCTTGCAGGGCGGGCCAGTAGCACAGCAGCACGATTCCGAAAACGAGCGAAACCAGCACCCATGGTTGGCGGCGGGAGAAAAACACCGAAAGGCGAACTGGCATGCGCTGAACTATTTCGCTGGGCCACTCCGGATCAAGTCCAGAGATGGTTTCGCCTATGACCAGTATTATTGATACCGCATATCAGGTTGGTCCGATTCATGGGCTTTCACTCGGGTGGCTCCGTCCCGTTCCATCCCGTCTGGCCCTGGGTCGGGCGGCCCGGCAATGCTCCGGCCCCATGCCGCCACCTGCTGGAGTGCGGCCGCTCCTCCAACGCCCGATTCCGGATCTGCCGCGGGACACCCGGGCCCGGCGGAGGGCGCAAAGCCGAAGTTCAGTCTAATGATAGAGCAAATACGGGCGCGCAAAGCCAAATCAATCCATCATTAAGTTTATTGTGTATCACCCCGCATCTTGATTCATTGACCACCCTCCACCCCGCAGGTCCGGCTATAATATACCTCGTGTCGTTTCTGCCGTCCTTTCGCAGATAGCCCCCCGTCGTTGCCTTTCTCAGTGTAGTAAAACCCAAAACTAATGAATACCAAACAACATAGAACCCAGCCTGCCAAGTATGCCGCAAGCCTCATGTCGGTGCTGTTATTCGGCGCCAGCGTTTCCTGGGCCCAGCAGACAGCAACCGCCACCGCCAAGCTCGAGGACGAGAATGTCATCGTCCTGTCGCCATTTGAAGTCTCAGCCAAGAACAACAAGGGTTATGCCGCCGCGACCACCCTGGCGGGTAACCGGCTTAACACCGAACTGCGCGACATCGGCAACGCGGTGTCGGTTTACACCAGTGAATTCCTCAAGGATATTGGTGCGACGGACAACAGTACCTTGCTGCAGTACACGACCAACACCGAGGTTGGCAGTGTTTATGGCAATTTCCAAGGATCAGGTGACGGGGCGGCGCTCGATGAATCTCCGCGTTTCATCAATCCCAACCAAAACACCCGGGTCCGCGGTCTCACTTCCGCCGATAACACCCGAGACTTTTTCCTCACGGATATTCCGTGGGAAGGTTACTCGGTTGACGGCGTTGATTTACAGCGTGGACCGAATTCGATTCTTTTTGGCCAGGGCAGCCCGGCCGGCATCATCAATACCCGGACCAAACAGGCGATGTTCAAGGACTCCAATGAAGTCTCGTTCCGGGTCGGCAGCTATGGGGCCTCTCGCGCCGCACTCGACATCAATCGCGTAATCCTGAAGGACGAATTGGCACTGCGGGTCGCTTCGGTTTATAATGATGAAAAGTATCGGCAGGATCCGGCCTACTCACTGAACAAGCGCATCTATGGCGCGACCCGCTGGGAACCGAAATTCCTTAAGAAGGGATCGGCCCGCACGATTTTCAAGGCCGACTTTGAAGCGGGTGACGTCAAAAGCAACAATCCGCGCAATCTGCCTCCGATCGATCTGATCACACCTTGGTTCCGGACGGGAACGTATGTCGGCAAAAATGTCGCGGGCCAGTCTTTCACCTACAACAATCTAAACCGCCTGACCCTGATTCCGTCACAAAATGAGGACGACAATACCGGCTTGCCAAACCATGGGCAGAACCGTCCGTCCCACAATGGTCCGGCCTCGATTTCGGGTACGCCGAATGAGTATTACAATCCGTGGATCGGCAATTTCGGCCAGCAATTCGGCAACGCGACCTTCTTTTTCAGTGATAACAGCGACACCGCAACCTCACCCGCTGTAAACTGGGAACCGAGATCCAACCATGGTATCGGCCCGAACGGCGCCATTGATCGCTCGCTGGCCTTGCCTTTCCAACGGCCGGCGGGCGTTGCCCCCTACGCGCAATACGCGAAAAATGCCGGGCTGCCTTACTCGCAGTTTGGGATTCATAAGGATCTGACACTTACCGACCAGTCAGTCTTTGATTTTTACAACAACTTGCTCGATGGTCCGAACAAGCAGGAATGGCAGAATTTCCGTACCTACAAAATTACCCTGGCCCAGACCTTCTTTCATGATCAGGCTGGGTTTGAAGCTACTTATAACAATGAGTTTTATAAGAACGGACAATTGAGCATCCTCAGTGGCGAGAAGCAGGCGATCGGCATCGACCTCAACAGCTATTACTCGGATGGCACGGGGATCGGCGCCAATGGTCAATTCGGCGGGAACGGCACCCCGAACCCTAACGTCGGCCGCCCCTTCCTCAGTGACACCGCGCAGTTTGGCAACAATTCCTTCCTGAGCAACCGCGAGAATCGACGCTTTACCGCATTCGCGACGCATGATTTTGCGCGGGAAGGCGCGAAAACCGTCCTCAATCGCATCCTCGGCCAGCAAACCATCACGGGGTTGTTGGATGATGCCAGACAAAATACCGAGGGTCGCGGTTGGCAGCGTTATGGCACCGACGCCGCCTATGAGCTTTTCGTCAACAATATCGGCGCAACGACCAAACTTAAATTCAACGCGAATGAGCTCACGCCCAACACGGTCATCTATCTCGGGCCCTCGCTGATCAGCAAGGCCACCGCTTCCGGCGCTTATATTCCGAATCCCTCCGCGCGACAGATCCTCAAGACTGGAGTAGTTCGGACCTTTGACTCGACGTGGAATCGCCCGACCAACCCCCTCGACGCCAACTATGTCGATCCGGCGGCATTTTGGTACAACACGTACTACCCGCTCTTCAATCCGAATGACGGAACACCGTCCACCACGGGTAACTCGACGCAATCGGAAAATCCGGCCAATTACGTGGGCTTCCGCAATGTTCCCGTCACCGTCGTCGATTCCGAAACCTCGGCGGCGAATCGTGACTTGCTGACGACGAGTGCCCGGAAGGGGAAAACCACCTTGTCCTCCAAGGCCTTTGTCTGGCAGGGCCATTTGTGGGATAACGCGATTGTCGGCACTTATGGCGTCCGCAAGGATATCGCGAAGTCTTGGGCCACCTCGGTTGACACCAACAGCACTGGCGGCCTGACCGATGCGTATGGTCATATCAACTTGGCCCCTTCGGTCTTCAAACTGAAGGAGCTGTATGACAATCGCCTCGACATCACGTCGCATGCTTGGACGGTGGTTGCCCATATTAATGCACTGCCTGGCTTGGCCAAAGTGATGTCGGAACTACCGGTACAGGTGAGTTTATTCTATAACCGTTCCAGTGACTTCCAGCCGGCCGCGCAGCGCGTTGATGCCTATGGTCAGGCTCTCGGGCCGCCCGAAGGGAAGACCAAGGATCTCGGTATTCTCCTTGAGACCAAGGACAACCGCTTCTCGGTCAAGATTAACAAATATGAGACCATCTCCACCAATGCCAGCAGTCAAGGGCTGGGCGGTTCCTGGTTCATCGGTACCTCCCAGGCCTGGGCGGGCAACTGGGCCAATCGCTTCGAATTCAATTGGAAGGGCGACACGAACGCCGATGCCGTTGCGGTCAACGATCCGACCAACAGCATGTACAACTACGGACCGGCTCCGGGTGAGTCCTTGGCTCAGGCGCAAACGCGGGAAGCCAACGCTATTGCGGCTTATCGCGCGTGGCAGAAGAGTGTCGATCCGCGCTTCTACACCGCTTGGAAGATCAATCTGAACGATCCCACGAAGTCCATCACCGCCAGCACGCCCAATGGCTTCGCGGTGACCGAAGACAGTTCCTCCAAGGGTTACGAAGTCGAGTTCAACGCTGCCCCGACCAAGAGATGGCGCTTAAGCCTCAATGCCAGCAAGACCACGGCGGTCCGCAGCAATATTGGCGGCACGGCCTTGAGTTCCTTCATCGCCAGTTATGAGAAGGCCTTGAAAACCACGGCCGCGGGCGATCTGCGCATCTGGTGGGGCGGCGCGGGCAACGAGACGAGTCTGTACCAATGGAACTCCAACATCGGTTCGGAATATGCCCAGCGGAAACTGCAGGAAGGAACCAATGTGCCCGAACTGCGCACCTGGCGCGTCAACGCGATCACTAATTACGACTTCGACCACGGACGCTTGAAGGGGGTCAACGTCGGGATGGGTGTCCGGAGTGAGTCGAGCATTATCATTGGCTACAAACCGCTGCCCGGTGCGACCGTCAATGACGTCAGCTTTGATATAGTGAATCCCTACCGTGGCCCGGCTGAAACCAATTTCGACTTCTGGGTTGGTTACGGCCATCGGGTCTGGAGGAACATCGACTGGAGTATCAGGTTGAATGTTCGCAACGCCTTTGTCGGTAAGGGTCTGATTCCGATCACGACTCAACCGGACGGCACGCCGGCTGGTTACCGAATACAACCGCCGCAGACATGGCAGCTGAGTAATAGCTTTAATTTCTGATTTGTTTGGTTATTAGGCTCCAGCGCCCCCGGATTTCCGGGGGCGCTTTTTTGTCCTGGCCGCTCAAGCTGTTGAAAGCCGGCCAAGCCTTGGCCGGTATTTGTCGCGCAGGCTTGCTCCACTGTTTGACTAGATTGGACGCTGACATTATCTCTTGGGCTCCTAGGGTTGTCTTGATTCAAGATTTCCGACTCGCATCCATGACCATCAAATTCCTTTCCGGCCCGATACTATTACTAGCCTTGTTAACCGGCTTGTCAGTCCATGCGGCCGAGGATTCCCTGACCACGTCGGTCTTCGCGAACGTCAGCAAAGGCTACAGACGTGAGAAGCTGCCTGATGGATCTTTTAAACCCGAATATTACGCCCTGAGCAACGGAGGGTACTCACCGGGCGTAGGACGCGATCCTTCCATCGACGACGTACCGTTCCCGGCCATCGCCGGGGCCGTCGCGAAGTGCTTGGCACAGCAAAACTATTTGCTCGCCAATGACTCGAAGTCGGCAGATCTGCTCCTCGTCATTCAGTGGGGATCGACCATTCCGTTTGATGACGGCTCTTTCCGCAACCGGGTGGATCAATTGTCGGATGCGATGAATACCGTGAAAAATACGCAGGTGCAAGGGCCGGTGACACGCACCCCCGATGGCATCCAGTCCGATGGCGCCTCCGTCGCACAGGCGGCGCAGAGCGAACTCACTGGGGAGCTTCTCATGATGCAAGTGGCCAATAATATGCGGGACAAGGCCAACGAAAAAAACGCCCGGATGCTGGGGTACCTGGGGGAAATAAACTCGGTAAACGACATCCGGCGGTACGCCGGAGGCGGTACCTATTTTGACGATCTGATCTCGGATATCGAAAACCGTCGTTACTATGTGATCATATCGGCCTATGATTTCCGGGCGGCAGTGCAGGACAGGAAGAAGACATTTCTTTGGTCAACCCGGGTAAGTATCCAGGCCCAGGGTAACCGGTTCGATGAGCGAGTGATGACCATGATGGCAAATGCGTCCCGCCAATTCGGTCAGAATAGCGGCCGCCTAATCCGGCAGTATCAGCGGGCGCCCAGGGTCAATTTGGGCGAATTGAAGATTCTTGGCATTGTACGGGAAACTGACCCTAACGAGCCGGTTCAGAAACAGAACTGAGCCTTCGAAGCCTGAATGGGCGTTGATCCAGGCTGCTGCAGATCGGCGAGGCTTCGTTGACTTGGGCGGTTTTGGAGTAAAAAGGCATAAGCTTGATGGCGTTGGTCTAAGGAAAAACGAAGCGCGAACTGAACCCGCCCACCCATTCAATTATCCGCGATGTGGTCGTCGGGGAGGTGGCCTTGCAGTTTGCGGCGGAGGCGCTGGGTTTCGATTTCGGATTTGAGCGCGGTGGCAAAGAGCTGGAGCCGGCGGCGCGTCTCCAGGGTTTCGAGGAGGAGCTGCTTGAGGGCACTGTCCTCGCAGAGATTGAACACGGCAATGTCGGCGAACGTGTCGATGTCATCGATGCTTTCGAGGAATTGCGTCATGCCCTTGGGGATGGGCAGGCCGAGGCGGCGGCGGAGGTTGAGCAACCGCATCACCTCGAGGCGGAGCACTTCCAACTCGGCCTGATGGGTGCCGGCCGTGGTAACGATTGGTTGCACGGCGATGAGGCGGTATGGTTCCTCACGCACGATCTCCTTTACCTCGACCCGGCAGATGCCTTGTAGCAAAAGATTGGAGGTGTCGTTGTCGCTTTTCTGGCAGGCGCGGATGATGCCGACGGTGGCAATGAGGTTCAGCGGCTCGGATTGGTCCGGATTTTCTGCGCGAGTGGAGTCGAGCCGGGCGATGGCAAAGAGGCGGTTGCTGGCGAGCACATCGCGCAGCATTTCGCGGTAGCGGGGCTCAAAAATATGGAGTGGCAACAGAGCCTGCGGAAATAAAACCGTGTGGGGCAGGGTCATCACCGGCACGGTTTCGGGCACATGCAGCGTTTCCATGCTATGAGGTAAGACCGGTTGACCGTATTATCAACCCGTGGTTACGGGACCGAGGTCGTTGACTCGGATGGGGGCGGGGCCAGCGAGTTCGCGCACGCTGGTTGTGCTTTTTGCCGCGAGTGGGCAGGCGCACTTGCGTGGCACAGTGTGACACGGGCCCGTGGAACGCTGTGTCACGGTGGCGCTAGAATCGATGGATTGACGAGGTTCCGGTTGGACTAAAATTGTGCAAGTATCTTCCAGTCAACATACGGCGAAACAATTAGCTTAGGGGCATAGCCATTGCTAAGAGGCGCGCATGAGCAGAATTTTAGGCATCGATCTTGGCACGACCAACTCCTGCATGTCGATCATGGAGGGGGGTGAACCTGTGGTCATTCCGAACGCTGAGGGTGCCCGCACCACACCGTCCGTGGTGGCCTTCACGAAAACAGGCGAGCGCGTCGTCGGCCAGGCCGCCAAACGGCAGGCCGTGACGAATCCCAAGAACACCGTGTTCTCCGCGAAGCGCCTCATCGGCCGCAAATTTACCGAGGTGAGCGAAGAGGCCAAAAATCTCCCCTACAAGGTGGTCGCCGGCAAGAATGGCGACGCTTACGTAGAGGTGCAGGCCGGCGATAAGACCGAGCAATTTGCGCCGCAGCAAATCGCCGCCTTTGTGCTCGGCAAGTTGAAGGCTGACGCCGAGGCCTACCTGGGCGAAAAAATCACCCAGGCGGTCATCACCGTCCCCGCCTATTTCAACGACGCGCAGCGCCAGGCCACCAAGGACGCCGGCAAGATCGCCGGCCTCGACGTGCTGCGCATCATCAACGAGCCCACGGCCGCTTCGCTCGCTTACGGCCTGGACAAGAAGAAAGACGAGAAGATCGCGGTGTTCGATTTGGGCGGCGGCACCTTTGACGTGTCGATCCTCGAGATCGGCGACGGCGTATTTGAAGTGAAGGCCACGAACGGCGACACTCACCTCGGCGGCGACAACTGGGACGATACGATCATCGGCTGGCTCGTGGATACTTTTAAGAAGGAAAACGGAATTGATCTCCGCAAGGACCCGATGGCGCTCCAGCGCCTGAAGGAAGAGGCCGAGAAGGCCAAGATCGCGCTCTCCTCCGCGACGACCTACGACATCAACCTGCCGTTCATCACGGCGGACGCGTCCGGACCGAAGCATCTGAACATCCAGCTCACCCGGGCAAAGATGGAGCAGATCTGCGAGGCGCTCTTTGAGCGTTGCATCCAGCCGTTCAAAAACTGTCTGAAGGATTCGGGGGTCAGCACGGACAAGATCGACGAACTTGTGCTCGTCGGCGGCATGACCCGCATGCCCCGGGTGGTGGATATCGCCAAGACCCTCGGCGGCAAGCCGCCGCATCAGGGCGTCAATCCCGACGAGGTGGTCGCCATTGG
>JANMVS010000101.1:0-1961 GCA_031392885.1 Verrucomicrobiota bacterium | reverse complement strand
TCAGCGTGTGTGATAACCTATCGCCTGCAAGCAGGCTCCTACACTCCGGCCAAATACGCTTCCATTGCCTCCCGGGTCAGGACGTGCCCGGCGGCGCAGCGCGGACACTCGACCCGGATGGTCTCACCCTCGCCGAATACTCCCGCGGGATCGGCGCGGAAGGCCGGCGCGATGGCCCCGAGGATTTTCTGCTGGGTGCAGCCGCAGTGCCAGCGATAGAGCCGGCGCTCAATGCGCGCCAGCGTCTCGGCCTTGGCCAGGTCGCGCACGCCCGCCGTGTCCACGGCCCTGAGCCACGCCAGATCGCAGTCCGGATGCGAGACCAGCATCGCATAGTCATCATCCGCCAGATGGAAATACCGCCCGGGTCGCTGCTCGCTGCGGGCATGGTAGTCCGCGACTGCGGTGAAGATGTCCCGCCCGGAGAAATTGATCACACTGCGCCGGGCCTCGGCCCCGCGGCGGGGGACGATGTCGCAGTAAAAGGTATTCTGTTCCGCGGCCCTCACATTTTCCGTGAAGAGCCGGCCCGTGAGCGTGCAGTCCTCATTGTCGGCCGCCAGAAACACGTTCAGGCGTGGCTGTTGAAAGTTCAGGGTCCACGCAATGTGCTCGTTCAGCGGACGGGAGGCAGCATGCAGCGCGAAGGCAGCGAGCGCATCCCGGAAGATCGTGTCCTGCTCCGGCAGGTAACGTAGTTTGTGGTCCGCCCGGTGGAGATAATAGTCCGTCAGCAGCGGACTCAGCCCGGCCCGCACCAGCAGCGCGTGGCGCTGGCGGACAAAATCAACCGTGACCACGGCGCCATTGAGTTCGGGGGACTGGTCTTCAGGCATGCCCCGCTGTGTAGGAATAATCGGCGGAAGTCCAGCGGCGTGCGCGGGCGGAATTTTGTAAAAACCACCGAGGAAAATTCCTTTTCGGCCATTGCCAACTCGGCGAAAACCATGGAACTTTGCCGCACATGTCCGCCCCCACGTCCACCAACTCCCGGGTCGAGGAAACGCTTTCCCTGCCTCTCTTCCTTTTAACGGTCAGCGTCTCTTTGGCCGGATTTTTCCTGCTGTTCTGGTTCCTGGCCCCGCAGTCGGTCTGGTACGCCCATCTGCGCAGTGGGGCGTGGGCCTTCGCCGCCGCCTTTGTTTTCGTCAAACTGGGCACCTGCTTCATCGAGTTCTTTTTCCATCGTTATGTTCTGCACAAGCCGGTGGTGCCGTTTCTCAGCCAGTTCTACCGCCAGCACACCCTCCACCACAACCTGACCCGCATCGGTCGCAAGCGCACGCCCGGCGGCCGCGACGTGCCGTACGTGGAGAACATCTACCCGATCACCACGCCGGAACAGGGCGAGGCCTCCTTCTTTCCCTGGTACACCCTGGCGATCTTCGGCCTGATCTACACGCCGGTGTTCGTGTTGTTGCAATGGCTCGCCCCCGCCTTCCCCTGGTTCTTTGCCGGCTATGTCTCGTTGGCCACCTCCCTCGCTTTCTATGAGGTTTTCCACGCGATCGAACACTGGTCCTTCGAACGCTGGGCTCCCCTCATTGAGCATCCGCACTGGGGCTTTTTCTGGCGCAAGGTCTACAGCTTCCACCTCCGCCACCATGCCGTGATCGACTCCAACGAGGCCATCTCGGGCTTCTTCACGCTGCCCGTCGCGGACTGGGTGTTCCGCACCTGGGTTTTCCCAAAATCGCTCTACACCGACGGCGGCGAATGGGAGGCCTCCGAATTCACCAGCCCGCGGCCCTGCCGCCTGATCCGGTGGTGCGATATCACCTCCGACAACCTCGTCCGCAACCGCCGGCTTGCGGCGCAGGGCGCACCGCTGACTCCTGTGGTGCCGCCCGCCGCGCCGCGCGACTATTCGCGGTTGGAGCGGTTCGCCCACGGCCTGACCCACGGCCTTGGCCTCGCCGCCAGCGCGGCCAGCCTCGCTCTGCTCGTGGCCTTTGCCGCCC
>JANMVS010000084.1:0-19448 GCA_031392885.1 Verrucomicrobiota bacterium | reverse complement strand
ACTTGGTTGCTCGCCAGATGCTCGGTCATCCGGCCGTAGGCTTCGGTGAGGGCGGCGTTGCTTTTTATCTTCTCCCGCAGTTCGTCTCCCCCGGTGGCGCGGCCGAGCTGGTGGGAAATGTTGCCCACGTGGCAGAGTGCGCTGGAGATGTGCCCTTCGCCGATGGGACCGCGGAGGTCGGCGGTTTTCCGGCTGCGCACGACGTCGATGAAATTGGCCATGTGTCCGTCCTGTCCCTTGAATTCTTTCAGTAACTTTCCCTCGCGGTCGTAAGCTTGGGCCGAAAAATACGAATCGGTGACCACGTAGCCGCCTGCACAATCGATGACATTGCCAATGGAGACCCCGCGGTACTTGCCCATCGTCGAGCCCGCGGCGTCGGCGGCCTCGGCTCCACTCAAGCCGGCCGTCGTAACCTTCAGGCCGGACCTGGCGGGCAGCCCGCGTACTTCAAAGATCAGCGGCGCGGTGGCATAATCGTGAATCACGACCTGCGTGTTGGGCGTCTCGCCGTCGTCCTCGTAGCCGAGCCGGCCGCCGATGCTGAGCGTGTGTCGCGGCAGGCCGGCCTCGCCCAAAAACCAGCGGGCCACGTCCATCTGGTGAATGCCCTGGTTGCCGACATCCCCGTTGCCGTAGGCCCAGATCCAATGCCAATCATAATGCACCGGGCCATTTTTGGCGGAATTGCGCCGCGGCGGGCTCAACGGCGCCGGGCCCGTCCATAGGTCGTAATTGATCTGGGCCGGCACCGCCTGCGGGCCGGTGGTTTTGCCGATACTGTCGCGACGCTTGTAACAAAAGCCCCGCGCGGCGGTGATTTTTCCCAGATTCCCCGCGCGCACCCAGGCGACCGCTTCGACCATCCCCTCCCCCGAGCGAATCTGCGTGCCGGCCTGGACGATCCGGCGGTATTTCGCCGCGGCGGCCACAAACTGGCGGCCCTCCCAGACATTGTGCGAGATGGGTTTCTCCACGTAGACATCCTTGCCGGCCTGGCAGGCCCAGATGCCCATCAGGGAATGCCAGTGATTGGGCGTCGCGATCGTGATCGCGTCGATCTCGGACGATGCGAGCAATTCGCGCAGATCCGTGTAGGTTTTGACCCCGGGACCCAGCGTCTGCGCGGTTTTCCCCAGCACGATGGAATCGACATCGCAGAGCGCCACCACGCGCACGCCTTTCAGTTCGCCGAGGCTTTTAAGGTGGGCTTTGCCGCGCCCGTTCAGGCCGACCACGGCGACCCGGATGTCCTCGTTGACGCCCCGCACGCGCAGGGTGCTGCAGGCGGAGAGCGCGACACTGGCCGCGGCCAGCGCAGAGGTCTTAATGAAACTGCGGCGGGTAAGGTGGTGCATGGGATTTTTCGGGGTGGAGGAATGGAAATGCAGGCAGGTGGCTTCAACGGCTATTTTCCGGCGGTATATTCCGCATAGTGCTCCGCGACTCGCGCCGTTGTTTCATCGCCGAGGTGAAAGTAGAAACGGTAACGCAAAGTCAGGCGGCCGCCGGCGGGAATCGTGTAATCGCCGAGATGCGGCTGGTCCTTGCGTCCTTCAAAATCGTGCTGCCCGAAGGGATTCGCCGCAAAGAGCCCGTAATCCCGCGCCATCCACCACGTCGGGTGCCGCAGGTTTTGCGGGTGGTCGAAGATCGCGACGCCGTAGGTCTTGCCCTCGTGGGGCGCATAATAGTCGCACCAGTCGGCGCGTTTGCCCCATGCCGCGGCATCGCGCTCCCCCGTCGCCGTGACGATGTGGCCGTTGCCCGGGATATCCCGCTTCTCGTATTTGTGCGGTAGCGTCATCCATTGCGCCAAGCGAATGGCCATGGTGCCGTCCTTGTTGTCACCAAGCAGCAGCGGCGCATCGGGCAAGGCCTGCAACGCAACCTCGAAATCAATGAACCGGCCGGCCGCCGAGCCATGGAAACGCAGGGTCCGATCATCGGTGCAGATTAATCGGCCATCGGGCGCGACCAGGCGGTTGCGCGTGCGGATCACGCCGGTCGGCCCGCTGGTCGTCTCCCCGAACGACTCCTGCACGGTTCGGCCCTTGTCCTGCGGTGATTTGCCCCTATCGCCGCCCGCTTCGTTCCAAAAATCAACCCCATTGACCATGCTGTGCGCGAACCAGAAAGACCGGTGCCAGGGATGGTCGCGGTCCTCGCCCGGGGTCTCCTTCATGGGAAAATCGCGCGTCAATGGCGTGCCGTCGGCCGCGAGGATGGGATAACAGTAGGGCCGACTCGCCCCGTCGCCGTGGATGTATTCGGTAAACAACTGCCCGCCGATTTCCACGCGCACCCGGTCGGGTAATCGAGTGAGTTTGACGCCCGCCGCCGGCTCCGCACTTACGCGGCAGGTGACCGTTAGCGCCAGGCCTCCGCACAAAAACCACAGCCGGGGCCGCAGACGTTTCATTGGTTCAGGCAATCAACCGTGTCCGTCCGCCGCAACTGCAAAGCCCGGCGCGCTGCAGTGCCAGTACGACAAACTCGTGGTGCAAGGTGCGACCCTGGTTCTCGCCCGCGCGGACCGGGGAGGCAATCCCCCCGCCCAGTAACGCCGCGTGCACCTCAAAATCGCCCGGCCGGTCATTCCATTTTATCGTGTTCAAGCCCGGCATTCGCAGACAAGTTGCCGGCACATGAATATCACACGCCCGGGCCTGATCGTCGCCGACAGCTGGAAAGACTACCAGTTGCTGGATTGCGGCCAGGGCCTGAAGCACGAGAAATGGGGGCCCTACTCCCTGGTGCGGCCCGACCCCCAGATCATCTGGCCGCGCACCGGCGGCAACGGGCGCTGGGAAAACTGGGACGGCTTCTATCACCGGAGCGAAACCGGCGGCGGCAAATGGGAGTTCCGCCAGAAAATTCCCGACCACTGGAGTATTCGCTACGGCGAGCTGACCTTCAAGATCCACCCGACCAGCTTCAAGCACACCGGCCTCTTCCCCGAGCAGGCGGTCAACTGGGACTGGTTCACGGCCAAGATCAAGGCGGCGCGCGCCACCGGCCGCGAGGTCAGTGTGCTGAACCTCTTCGGTTACACCGGTGCCGCCACGGTCGCCGCCGCCGCCGCCGGCGCCAGCGTCTGCCACGTCGATGCCGCCGAGGGCATGGTCAAGTGGTGCAAGGAAAACGCCGTCCTGTCCGGTCTCGCCGCCGCCCCGGTCCGTTACATCACGGACGACTGTTTGAAATTCGTCCGCCGCGAGATCAAGCGCGGCCGCAAATACGACGCCATCATCATGGACCCGCCGACCTACGGCCGCGGCAGCACCGGCGAGATGTGGAAACTTGAGGACCACCTCTGGGAACTACTCAGCGAGTGCAGGCAATTGCTGAGCGACCGTCCCGTGTTTTTCCTGATCAACGCCTACACGGCGCGCCTGTCGCCCACCGTCGTCGTTAATTTGCTCTCCGGCCTGCTGGCCGGTGCGGGCGGACATCTGGCTGGCGGCGAAGTCGGCCTGCCCATCCAGCGCGACGGAAAAATCCTGCCCTGCGGCATCTTCGGCCGCTGGGAGGCCGCGTGATCGCGCCGCGCGGTTGGCTTGTTTGCCTGGCCCTGCTCGCGCCTGGTCAGGCCCGCGCGACGGAACCCGCTCCCGTCGCCATCGAACATCCGGCGCGATGGTCGGATCTGTTTCGCACCAGCGCATTCAGTATCGTCTCGGAGAACGACAAGTATTTCGCCGGCACCGACCAGCACTACACCAATGGCCTGAAGCTTTCTTTTCTCGGCGAAACGCGCGTGGACGAATCCCCCCTGCTCGTGCGGAAGATCGCCGAATACGTGCCGACGCTGAACAGCCGGACCGCGAAAGAGCAGACCTACAAGGTGGGCGTCTCCCTCGGTCAGAACATCTACACGCCGTCGGACACGGCCACGACCGCCCCGCTGCCGCACGACCGGCCTTACGCGGGCTGGCTTTACGGCGCCCTCACCTTCCAGGCGCAGAGTACGGATGGCCGCCTGCTGCGCGTGGTGGAAATCGCGGTGGGGGTGGTCGGACCCTCCGCGCTCGGTCGGGAGTTCCAGAACGGTTTTCATGACATCATCAAAGTCGCCCATGCGAACGGCTGGGCCCACCAGCTGCACGACGAGCCCGGCCTCGTGCTTTCGTGGGAGCGGCGCTACCGGGTAGGCAAAATCGCCTGGCCCCTCCTCGGTCTGGAATCGGACCTCATGGTTCGCGGCGGAATTTCCCTCGGCAACATCCGCACCAACGCCGCCACCGGCCTGGCCGTCCGCCTCGGCTGGCACCTGCCGGCCGATTTCGGGGCGGACCTCATCCGGCCGGCCGGCGACAGTATCGCCTCGGCCCACCGCTTCAGTGCCTACTGCTTCGCCAGCAGCGAGACCCGCGCGGTGGCCCGCAACATTTTCCTCGATGGCAACACCTGGCACGACAGCCTCTCGGTTGACCGGCGTCCGATCGTCGCCGATTTGAACCTAGGCCTGGTATTGCGCCTGCCTTTCGGGGGCCCGCGCCTGAAGGGGATGCAAGTCGCCTATATGCAGAACTACCGGACCAAGGAATTCTACGGTCAGTTAAAGCGCGATGTATTCGGCTCCATCGGCTTTACGTTTCTGTATTAGCCCGGATATTTCATGGATCCACGGCGACCTCGCCGTGAGTCGCTCGCCAACCGCCGCGGGGTCGCGGCGGCTCCAGTAAACAGATTGTCGGCAGGCATCATCCTGGGTGTGAAAGGTTCGGGCTAGGCCTTCGGGCCGGTGGGATAACTGCAGGCTGCGACGCCTGCCGCTACACGACAAGACATTGGGCAGGGCAAGCCTCCCGGTCATAATCACCGGCAATTCAGAATAGGATTCCGGTCTTTCCGGTTTCCGTGTATTCCGTGTATTCCGTGGCAACTCCTCTTTTCAAAATCGGCGTCGATGGCGGCGGCACCAAGACCGAGTGCATCCTCATCGATGCCCGCGGCGAAATCGTCGCCCGCCACCTCGCGCCCGGCTGCAACCCGAACCAGGCCGGACCGGAAAAAGCGCGCGCGATCCTCCACGCCGCGCTCGCGGCCTTGCTCGGCGCAGCGAAGATCGAAAATTTAACATCGAAAATTTCCTGCACGCTGCTCTGCCTGGCCGGCAATCGCGGGTTCTGGCGCGAGACCGCGGAGGCCCTGCAGGGTTTTGGCGCGGTCACCCCGATGGACGATTCCCGGCCGGTGCTGGAACTGGCCACCGCCGGGGCGCCGGGGTTGGTCCTTCACGCCGGCACCGGTTCATTTATCGCAACCCGTGACCCCACCGGCGCCATTCACTACGCCGGCGGACTCGGCTGGAAGCTCGGCGATCCGGGCAGCGGATTCGATCTCGGCCGGCGGGCCGTGGCCCTCGCCCTGCTGGAATCGCAAAATCCATCCCACGCGGATTTGGCCCCGCCGTCCCCGCTGCTGGTGGCGCTGTGCGCGCACACCGGGCTGACGGAATACCCGGGGCTCTCACGTTTCTTCTACAACGACGCCGGCGCCAACGCGTCGATCGCCGCCTTCGCGCCCCGCGTGCTCGAACTGGCCGCAGCAGGCGACCGCCCCGCCCAGCAGTCGCTGACCGACTCCCTCACCGATCTGGCCCGGCAGGCCGACACGGTGATTCACCGGCATTTTCCGGGAGTTTCAACCCCGCTGCCTTGCGGGGTCAGCGGCCGGATTCTGAACTGCGCGCCGGCCGCCCTCACGCTCCGCTCGCTCGCGGACAAACTGAACTGGCCGGTGGAGCTGCGGTTCATTGACACCGCCCCCATCGAGGGCGTCCGGCGGTTGCTCAGCAAAATGTAGGCGCCGGTTTACCGGCGATCCGGCGCGAAATCCATCGCTTGCAAGCAAGCTCCTCCAACGCAGCCACGCCCCCGGCCACCCTCGCCGAACCCGAGTGGCACGAGCGCCGCGCCGCGCACGAGCAGCGCGTGCGGACGTGGACCGATCCACACCAGGCCCGGACCGCACGCGGCGAAAAACACCCGGTTTACGATTTTCTCTTTGAATATTACCGGTTTCGCCCGAGCTGGCTGCGCCGCTGGCACCCGGGACCCGACGTGGTGCTGGCCGGGAACGCAGCCCGCGAATTTCTCCGCTGGCCGGAATATCATGAGGTCGAAGGTGGCCTGGCCCTAAATCCCGCCGCCCTCAAGCCGCACCGACGTGAAAGCCTGACGTGGATGGTCAACTTGCTTCGGCTCACGGCGGAGCGCCCCCCGCAATTCGCCTGCTACGGCCTGCACGAGTGGGCGCTGGTCTACCGGCAGACCCCCGACGAGGTGCGGCACAATGCCTGGCCGTTGCGCTTTCCGCCGGACGAACTCGCGCGCTTCGTCGAGGCTCAACCGATCTGCTGCTCGCACTACGACGCCTTCCGTTTTTTCACGGCGCCCGCCCGCCCGCTCAACAAACTGCAACCCACGCGGGCCGAGGCGCCGGCGTTCGAGCAGCGCGGCTGCCTCCATGCCAACATGGATCTCTACAAGTGGGCGTTCAAATTCGCGCCGTTCACACCGAGTGAACTCATCGCCGATTGTTTTGCGCTGGCTCGCGACCTCCGCGAGACCGACATGCGCGCGAGCCCCTACGACCTCGCCAAACTCGGCTTCCCGCCCATTCGCATCGAAACACCGGAGGGCCGGGCCGAATACGAGACCCACCAGCGGGATTTCGCCACGCGCAGTCAGCCACTGCGGGCGAGACTGATCGCGATCGGCGAACGGTTGCTGGCGTCCTAACCCGGATATTTCACCCTCTGCTCGCAACCGAAACCACACCCGGTGCCAAATCTTTTTCCGCATTCACGGCTGCTCGGGAAATCCGGGCTAGCCTGAACATTTCACACTTAGAATGAGAGCTGACGACAAACTGTTTACTGGAGCCGCAGCGACCCCGCCCCGCGACCGGCTCGGGGCCCTGAGCTCGTCGAACGGGCTGCGGTTGGCGAGCGTACTACGGCGAGGTCGCCGTGGCTCCATGAAATATCCGGGTCAGCCGCCGCCCTTTCGCGGGGTTGACGCCGGCCGGCCGGTTAACGATGGTTTCAGCCTCACGTTGGCGTCCGCCCCTCCCCTGTTTGTTAGCCGTACCCACTCCCCCGCTTATGAAGACCGCCTGGTTCAGAATTTTTGTCTTGCTCGCCGCCGCCGTCACCGCCCTTCCCGCCGGGGCCGCCGACACCTACACCATCGCCGTCATCCCCAAGGGCACGACGCATGAGTTCTGGAAGTCCATCCACGCCGGGGCCGAGAAGGCCAGGCTCGAACTCGCCGCGGCCGGTATTACGGTGAACCTCATCTGGAAGGGTCCGCTCAAGGAGGACGACCGCGAACAGCAGGTGCAGGTGGTGGAGAACTTCATCGGCCGCCATGTCGATGGCATCGTGCTCGCGCCGCTCGACAACAAAGCCCTCGTCGCCCCGGTGGAGACAGCCGCGCGCGGTAAAATCCCGGTGGTCATCATCGACTCCGCGCTCATGACGAAGACCATCGCGAGCTACGTCTCCACCGACAACCGCGAGGGTGGCCGCATTGCGGCGCGCAACCTCGGCCGGCTCCTCGGCGGCAAGGGCAAGGTGATCATGCTTCGGCTCCAGGTCGGCTCCGCCAGCACCGAGGAGCGGGAGGAAGGTTTCCTCGAGGTCATGAAAAAGGACTTCCCGGGCATCCGCCTGCTCTCGACTGATCAGCACGCCGGCGCCACCCGCGATACCGCCAAGAGCGCCGCGGAGAACCTCCTGAGCCGCTACGGTCGCGAAGTCACCGGCGTTTTCGGCTGCAACGAATCCACCACCGCCGGCCTGTTGCTCGCCCTCCGCGACGCCGGCCTCGCGGGCAAGGTCAAGTTCGTCGGCTTTGACTCCGGGGAAACGCTCAATGCCGGGCTCAAGGCCGGGCACATCGACGGCCTCGTCGTGCAGAATCCGCTCAACATGGGTTACCTCGGAGTGAAAACCGTCGTCGCCGTCCTGCGGGGCGAAAAAGTCCCCGCCCAGATTGACACCGGGGTCGGTTTTGTGACCCTGGCCAACTTCGACGACCCGGCCATGGCCGACATCGTCCATCCGCCTCTCGACAAATATCTCCGGTAAAGATGCCCGCAATTTTTGCTCTCATTTGTAGGAGCTTGCTTGCAAGCGATTCAACTTGTCGTCCGTCGTCGGGCGCCCCGAATCGCCGGCAAGCAGGCTCCTACAGACGACCAGGCCGAAGCCCTCTTCCGGGGTATCGAACCCAACTCAGATGAAAATGCTCACACTCTTCCTGCTGGCGGTGCTCAGTGCCGCCGCCGCCGACACTTACACCATCGCCGTCATCCCCAAGGGCACGACGCACGAATACTGGAAGGCCGTGCAGGCCGGCACGGTCAAGGCGCAGCGCGAGCTCACGACCGCCGGCCTGACGGTGAACGTCATCTGGAAGGGCCCGCTGAAGGAGGATGACCGCGAGCAGCAGGTGCAGGTCGTGGAAAATTTCATCGGCCGCCGCGTCAGCGCGATCGTCATCGCCCCGCTGGACAGTAACGCCCTGATCGCCCCGCTGGCGGCGGCGGTGCAAGGCAAGATCACGGTCGTGACCATCGACTCAGGTCTCAACTCACCCCTGCCCTCCTGTTATATCGCCACCGATAACCGCGAAGGCGGCCGGGTTGCCGCCCGCACCCTCGCCAACCTGGTCGGCCCGCACGGCCGGGTCCTCATGCTCCGCAACGTCACCGGCTCCGCCAACACCGAGGAACGCGAGGACGGCTTTCTCGAGGTGATGAAACGGGACTTCCCTGGCATCAAGCTGGTCTCGACCGACCAGCACGGCGGCGTCACCCGCGACAACGCCTACCGCACCGCCCAAAACCTGCTCAACCGCTTCGGCCGCGAGCTGGACGGTGTCTTCGCCTGCAACCAACCCACGACTGCCGGTCTGCTGCTGGCGCTCCGCGATGCGGGCCTGGCCGGCGGCAAGGTGAAGTTTGTCGGCTTCGACTCCGGCACCGTGGAACTGGCCGCGCTCCGCGCCGGCGATATCTCCGCCCTCATGGTCCAGGATCCCTTCCGCATGGGTTACCTTGGGGTGAAAAATGCCGTCGCCCTCCTCCGCGGGGAACCGGTGCCCAAGTTGGTGGACACCGGCGTGACCGTGGTCACCCGCGAGAACCTCGACCAGCCCGCCGTGCGCGACCTCGTCAACCCACCGCTCGCCGAATTCCTGAAATGACGCCGACCGGCCGCCTTCGCCTCACCGGCATCCAGAAGGCCTTCGGGGCCACGCGCGCGCTGAAAAACGTGTGGCTGGAGATCGCGCCCGGTGAAGTGCACGCCTTGATCGGGGAAAACGGGGCCGGCAAGAGCACCCTGATGAAGGTGCTCAGCGGCGCCCACGCCGCCGACGCCGGCACGATGGAGCTGAGCGGCCAGCCCTACCGGCCCGAAAATCCGCACGACGCCCGCCTGAAGGGGGTCGCGATGATTTATCAGGAGCTGAATCTCGCGCTGCACCTCAGCGCGCAGGAGAACATCCTCCTCGGCGCCGAGTCCGCCCGGTTCGGTTTCGTCGACCGCCGGACCTCCCGGGAACGCGCCCAGACGGCGCTGACGCAACTGGGCCACGCCAACCTCGACCTTGAGCGCAAAGCGGGCGAATTCTCCATCGCCGAGCAGCAAATCATCGAGATCGCGCGCGCGCTGCTCATGCAACCGCAGGTGCTCATCATGGACGAGCCGACCAGCAGCCTGACCCAGGCCGACACGGAAAAACTTTTTGCCACCATCGGCCGACTGCGCACCAGCGGTGTCAGCGTGATCTACATCAGCCATTTTCTCGAGGAGTGCGGCCGCATTGCCGACCGCTACACCGTGCTGAAGGACGGCGAGACGGTGGGCACGGGCGCCATGAAGGACGCCAGCCTGGACCATCTTGTGACGCTCATGACCGGCCGGGAAGTGAAGGACCTTTACCCGCGCACCGCGCATCAGCCGGGCGCAGTCGTCTTGGAGGTTAAACACGTCGCACTCACCCGTTTTGTCGGTCGGGGTTTACCCGCGGCATCGGCGGCGGGCGCTGATGCCGCGGTCGGACATAAAGCCCGACCTACCTGTAGCCTGCAGTTGCGCGCCGGGGAAATTTTCGGGCTCGCCGGCCTCATCGGGGCGGGACGGACGGATCTGCTGCGGACAATTTTCGGCCTGGCTGCCCGCGAAACCGGCGAAGTCTGCATCATTGGCGCGTCAGCGGGGGCCGCCGCGCCGCGGGATCGCTGGCAGCAGGGCGTCGGCTTCCTGAGTGAAAATCGCAAGGAGGAGGGTCTGATGCTCAACCAGTCCATCGCCGACAATCTCACGCTGACCAAAATGGATCGCTTCGGGCCCTTGGGTTGGGTGCACGGTTCCCGCCAACACCAAGTCGCGCAGCGCTGGGTGGGTGAGCTCCGGGTGAAATGTCGCGACGCCGCGCAGCCCATCGGCGAACTTTCCGGCGGCAACCAGCAGAAGGTCGCCCTCGCCCGCCTGCTGGAGCACCCGGCGCGCATCTTCCTGCTCGACGAGCCGACGCGCGGCATCGACGTCGGCAGCAAGGCCCAGATTTACCAGCTCGTGAGCGAGCTCGCCGCCGCCGGCAAGGCCGTCGTGGTCGTCAGCTCCTATTTGCCCGAGTTGCTCGGCCTCTGCGACACCATTGGCGTGATGTGCCGGGGCGAACTCGCCGCCATCCGGCCGCGCGCGCAGTGGAACGAAGCCGAAATCATGCGCACCGCCACCGGCAGTGCGTGAACCCATGATTGTCATTCTGAGCGCAGCGAAGAATCCATCATTATGGCCACCCACGCAGCACATCGAAAATACTGGGTTTACATGCCGGCCAGCAAACCAAACGGTACGCTTTACATCGGCGTGACCAACTCAACCGAGCGACGCATTTGGGAACACAAGAGCGGCATGATTCCCGGTTTTACCAAGCAATACGGCATTAAGGCACTCGTCTATTTCGAGGCTCACCGAATGGTAACCGACGCCATCCAGCGAGAAAAAAAACTCAAGGGCTGGTTGCGCGCCAAAAAGACCGAGCTGATCCGGCAACAAACTCCTCTCTGGCTGGATCTGGCCTTGGATTGGAATCAGCTTCCGATGGATCCTTCACTCCGCTCAGGATGACAATCCCCGCTTCACCCCGAATTCGCCCGACATGAAAGCCACCCTTAAAACCATTCTCGCCCAAGGCGGTCCGTTCATCGGGCTCCTCCTCGTCATCGGGCTTTTTTCGCTGCCGGCGGAGACTCGCGAATTTTTTCTCACCTACAACAACTTCAAGATCATCTTCACCCAGACCGTAATCGTCGCCCTCGGCGCCCTCGGCATGACGATGATCATTGTGAGCGGCGGCATCGATCTTTCGGTTGGCTCGACCATCGCGCTCACCAGCGTGGTGGGCGCCCTGCTCATCCAGCATGGGTGGGGCCCGGTCTCCGTGCTCGTGACCGTCATCGCTTCCGGCGGGTTCATCGGCCTGCTCAATGGCTCGGCCATCGCCGGGCTGCGGATGACGCCTTTCATCATCACACTCGGGACCCTCGGTGTCGCCCGCGGCACGGCCAAATGGATGGCGGACAACCAGACGGTCAACTACGACAGCTCGCCGATCAATGGCTGGATGACCACGGCCGATCCCTTCAGCCGCGCTCTGCCCACCGGCGTCTGGGTGGCCATCGTGCTCGCGTTGCTCACTTCCCTGCTGTTGCGCCACACGGTTTTTGGCCGGCACATCTTCGCCCTCGGTTCCAATGAGGCCACCGCCCGGCTTTGCGGCATCCCAACCGCGCGGCTCAAGGTCCTGATCTATGTGCTCGCCGGCTGCTTCTTCGGCCTGGCCGGCGTGTTCCAGCTCGCGCGGCTCCGGCAGGGTGATCCCACGGTGGCGGTCGGACTCGAGCTCGACATCATTGCCTCGGTGATCATCGGGGGCGCCAGCCTGAGCGGCGGCGTGGGCACGATCCTCGGCTCAATGATCGGCGCCCTCATTATGGCCGTGTTGCGCAACGGCTCGCAGCAGATGGGCTGGCCGACGTATTTCCAGGAAATCATCATCGGTCTCGTGATCATCGTCGCGGTGTTTCTGGACCGGCTGCGGCAGGGCCGCGCCGCCGCCTGATACCCAATGCTTTTACACGAAGATCACAAAGCCCGCGGAGAAATCCCCGAGCAGAGGCGCACCTTCGTGATCTTGGCGGCCTTGGTGTAGAGAATCGCAATAGGAGGTGCTTGGGATAAGCCGGACCAGACCGATCCATTTCCCAGTCGGACGTCACGCGCGCTCTTGCCACGCCCGGTCCCGGGCCTACGCTGCCGACCCATGGCCGCCCCCCCGGATCCCGCCGCCCAGGTGCGCACGCAGAAAAAGCCGAGTTTTCCCATCGGCGATGAGCTGCGCGGCTACCTGCGGAAATTCCGCCGGGAGCGCGAGCTGCCGGTCACCTATGAAAAGCTGCGCGGTTTCCATGAGGCCATCCCCCTGATGGATGCGGAAGGCCGCCACACTCTGTGGGAAACCGTGGCCTACCGTTCCGAGGAAATGTCCGCCCTCAATGAAGGCCTCAAGCAGATCTACGCTTTGCTGCGGGTGGATGGGGATTTCTCCGTGATGGAGCACCTTTACATCGACCGGGTGGATTTCTGCAGCTTCGGCAACTCGACGCCTTTCCGCATCCGCATCGTCAACGCCTACAATGATAATCCGGACTACTTCTACATCAAGCAGGCCGATGCTTCGCGCGTCTACGGCCTCGAGCTCGAGCATCTGCTGTCGCCCAACCGCCTCAACTTCCTGACGCATCGCAACACACTCGTGGAGGAGCACATTGCCGGGATTCCCGGGGACATCTTCGGCCAACGCTGGCTGGACCGCCCCGAGCTGAAGCCCATCCGCATCGCGAAGGAACTGGTGAAGTTCAACGAGCGGTGCTTTGTCCGCCTGCTTGGTGACATGCGCAGCTATAATTTCGTCGTGGTCATCACGCCGGACTTCGAGGGTTCCCAGGTCCGCATTCGCGCGATGGATTTTGACCAACAAAGCCACAACGGCCGGAAAAACTTCTACCTGCCCCAGTTCTTCAAGGAAAACGCGACGCTCGTGAAGTTTTGCGACAAACATCTGCACCGCCAGACCGCGCTCCAGTACCAACGCGAAGAGCAGTCGCTCATGCTCCATCGCGCCGAACTGTCCGCCACGCGCCTGACGCGGCTGCTGGATGTGATGGTGAACGACCCCATCGCCCCGCCGGAAAATATCGTGTCGCTGCGCGAGGGGCTCGCCGAGCATTTCCAGTCCGACACTTACCTCCGTTGCGAATCGATGGGGGCGCTGGTCCGGGAAAACCTCGCCTGGCTCCGCCGCCATATTCGCCCGGGGGACCTGCCCGCCACCACCCCGCCCTTTTGAGCCGAACCAACGCAGGCATTTTTCACCACGGATTTCACGGATGAGCACGGATCTGATGATGGCAGGAATTGCCGCCGCCCGAGATTCATACACGGTGGGTCAGATACCTCGAAGCTTGCTTCGGCTTGGTTGGATGCAGGGCGATCGGCCCCGCAGGTTCCGCGTGGAGGGCCCGTCTCCTGACGGGCCGCGGCTGGACGCGCCGTTGTTTGGCGCAACAAACCCGGTGTGCCCCGTTAACACCTGCTGGCGTTCCAGGGATCGTCCACCGGCCTTCGCCGGGGCGCTACTCTCATTAATCTGGGTGGATTTGTGTCCATCTGTGGTTCAACTGCATGGATCCGGCTCGGCTTTTCCTCTCCCGTGTGGCTCCTCCTGAAAAATCTGCTCTTCACCGTGCTCGTACCCGGCTTCACCGTCGGCTGGGTGCCGTGGGTGTTTTTGCTGCGGCGCGCGCCGCTGCCCGCGGGGTGGACGTGGCCACTCTGGCTCGCGGCACCGCCACTCTTCGCCGGCGCTCTGGTTTACGGGGCCTCAGCCTTTCAACTGTTCGTGGTGGCTTACGAGGAGGAGGTGCCTCGATGCCGAGTTCGTATAATTTCATGTTGATTCCGCCTCACGCTTCCTGAAATCGCTACGGGGGGGACACGCCGTAGCGGTCAATCTGAACCACGGCCCCGGTTCGCGCAGGGCGGTGGCTTTGGCGTCATCGAGCCGCGAAGGCTGGTCGGCCTGCCGGTGGACGGCGGAGCCAGCGGCGGTGTCGGCGTTCTCCTCGAAGATGTTCTCGACCCACTGAAGGTAGAAGAGGCGCGGGCAGTAGAGGTAATTGTGCAACCGGCGCACCGGCATCGGTGGCTGGGCATTGAGTGCGCCGTGGGTGCTGATGGGCGACTCGGACATGGGTTGGGAGTCGCGGGACGCTGGCGGGCTGAACCGCCTTTTATGGGCGGGCGAGGCCCGCCAAGTAGTCGCCGAGGCGACGGAGGAGTCGCTGGTGGCGTTCGGGGCTCACCGAGCCGATGCAGCCTTTGATTTCGGAAAGGGAAACCGTCGAAAGAAAGCCGAGCCGGATCAAGGATGGAGCAGCGAGTCCGGAAGCCGAAAAATCAGCATCACCGGACGAGAGTGGTTCGTCGAAGTTGGCCACGGATGTGTGGCGTTGGGTACTGATGCCGCAAACGAGCAGGTCACCGTAGGGACGCATCGCGCAGAGCACAAGCGCGGGCCGGTTTTTGCGCAAGCCGTCGGCTTGCGGCAATGAGGTGACGATCAAGTCCCCGCTCCTCATAGGCTGGGTTCCGCTCTTTGATGCAGGAGTCGGGATAGTCCGGCTCGTCAGAACCATAGGCGCGGGCCAGTGACTGAGCCGAGAGCTGTTGCCAGAACGAGCGGAAGGAGGCTTCATCAGCTGCCTCGTCGGGCAGCAGGGTCACCAGCAGACGGGCGTTCTTGGGCAGCACGAGATCGTCTTCGAGCCGGATGCGCTCGCCGTCAAAGGTGGCGGAGAAGGTGGTGGTTTTCATTTTAGGTGGGGGAGGCCAAATCGCGCCAGCCCGCGTCTTCCTCCGGGTTGGCCCAGACTTTCGCCCAGGCGCTGTGCGCGAGAGGGAGCAGATTTTCGTGACCCTCGCTCCGTTCACGTGCCTTGAGAAAGGCGAGAAAGTCAAAAACCTCGCGCAGGACGGATTCCGGCGCGGTTTTGATTTCCTCGATGAGGTTCCGGGTGAGGGCGGTCATGGGGCGTAAGATAGCCGGCGGGCGGTGATTTCCAAGGCTGGAATGGACGGGGAGGGCGGCCGGTTAATACGAAACATCCTTCTCACCCCGGCCGTCGCACCACTTGGCGAGACGGGCGGTGTTGATGGCGCGGCAGCGCTCCCATTGGTCCTTACGTTCATTGACCGTTTTCCAAAGTCCCGGGCCAGAGGCATAGCCGTGTTTCTCTTCACCATCGGTCCCCAGTCGGGCGCGCCCAAAAACCGCAACCCCATGCTCGTCCCAAAACAGGTTGGAGTTTCGTTCCTTGGGCAGCGAATGTCCCGGTTTCAGTAGGATCGCGACACCCTCTTTACCGAAGCGCCGGGCTTCTCGGGTCTGAAAGAACTCTGGTTTGTTCTTGGTGGCTGGCTTGCGCTGTGTGCGCAGCCGATGGTGGATGTCGGCACGATCCGGGTGCGCAATTGCCCGGAAGGCAAGGTTGGCAGCGGCGTTCAAATCGGCTTGCATGGGCAGCACGCCGTTCCCTCCATGCTTCCGCTTGAGAGACGGGACCGGATGCGCCAACTCTATGGCGGTGATAATCATTGGGCCACCCGGCCGCGGGATGGCCGCAGCAACTGGGTATTTTCTGTCCTCCGTCCTCTGTCTACTGTCCTCTGTTTCAACCCTCCCCTGCCCTGCGCCAGTCGAAGAGCTACTCGATCCGGCCTTCGTCGAATTCGATGAGGTCGACCACACTGGTGATCTGTTCCGCGCGGTCGGCACAACCCATGTTGGTCAGCGCTTCCTTGAGAAACTCCCGGCCGGCCGGCGTCATTCCCTTTTGCACGTAATTGCGGTTCCACTGGGCCGCGCGCAGGTCGTCGGGAAACAGCGCCTTCAGCTTGGCGTCGATCTCGGCGCCGGTCGCGGACTCCTGCACGATTTTTTCCACCGCGGCCGGGTCCACGCCGAGGTGCAGGCAGAGGAACCGGTCCATGCCGCGCTTGAAATTCTTCGCATAACTGGCCGGGAGCGCCCCGTGCACCTTGACGTACTGGCACTTGGCCAGGAAACGCGGCAGATGCAGCAACCCGGTCGCCGCGTGCGGCTGGTAGGCGGACGGCAGACTGGTCAACACTTCACCGGAAGAACCGGGAATGGGCTTCGAGGACATGGCAGCAGCTAGCCCGCATATTTCACCCTCGTCACGATATTTTTGCGGGGCTCGACGACTCTCAGCCTGCTTGTGTCCGGGACTTGGCCAGTCATGCGGACTGGCGGATTTGCCGGGCCGGCAAGCGCGACGAGGCTCGCCATGTGGCGGACAAAAGTTATTTCTGGGCACCTATGCACTCCCTCAAAATCACCGCATTATCCCTGCTGCTGGCCGCCACGGGCATCGCCCAGACCGATCCTGCCACCGTGGAACGTCAGCAGAAGGATCTCGACCGGAAGGAAAGCCGCGAAATACAAAAAGTTGACCAAGCCGAGGAGCAGGATCGCATCAAGCTCCGCGCCTTTGAACGTGACGAGCTCGCCAAGCTGCAGCGCGACATCAACGTCACCGCCCTCACCGGCACCGCCGCGGTTGCCGCTACCGGCAGCTTCAGTGCGATCGATACCGCCAAGCTGGCCCAATACAAGTTCGCGCAGGATGAGCTCAGCAACCTCGTCCAGAACCAGCGCGGGGCGGAAATTGCCACCCGCTTCAACCGCGATCGCAAGGCCATCAACCGAAAATACAGCCTGGAACGCGCCAAACTCGACGCGGCGCAGATCGAGGGCGGGGATGACGCCGCCAGACAACGCGACCAGGCGTTGAAGATCGCCGAGGTGACCGCCAAATACCAGGAGCAGTTCGACAACCTGGACCTCGAGCAAGAGACCGAGTCGGCCAAGCTTCGCTACAGCCATACGACCAAAATCAACGCCGCGGAACGCGACTTGGCGGCCCTGATGGCGAAACATTTCATCGACCAGGCGGGCAAGGGCGCGGCGGCGGTCTACAACCCCATGGCCGATCCCGCATACACCAAGCTGTCCGCCACCCGGGACGAGGCGAAAAATGCGCTGGAAACATCCTTCGACGAACTCCGCGCCAAACTGGCGGTGCGCCGCACCGACCTCACCAACGCCCTCGACGACGAGAAGGTCAAGATCACCGGGGGTTGAAAAACCGACCTCCGGTTAGCGCCGATGCAAAAACTCTCCTTCGACAAACGTCGGATCAAGTTCCTCTTCCTGGAAGGCATTCACGAGAAGGCCGAAGAGGTCTTGACGGCGGACGGCTACCTCACGGTCAAAAGTCTGCCCAAGTCCCTCGCCGGTGATGCGCTCAAGACCGCGCTCAAGGATGTGCACTTTCTCGGCATCCGCTCGCGCACGGAACTGACCGCGGAGATCCTGGCCGCCGCCCCCAAGCTGACCGCCATTGGCTGTTTCTGCATCGGTACCAACCAGGTCGATCTCGCCGCCGCCGCGAAGCGTGGCATCCCGGTCTTCAACGCCCCCTACTCCAACACCCGCAGTGTCGCCGAGCTTGTCCTCGGCGAGATCATCATGCTGCTGCGCGGCATCCCGGAGAAAAACGCCCTCGTGCACCGCGGCGGCTGGTCCAAGAACGCAGCGGGCAGTGTCGAGGTGCGCGGCAAGACGCTTGGCATTGTCGGCTACGGCCATATCGGCACCCAGCTCGGCATTCTGGCCGAGCATATTGGCATGCGCGTGATTTACTATGATGTGCAGGGCAAGCTGCCCCTCGGCAATGCCCGCCCGATCGCCAAGCTCGCGCAACTGCTGGCCGAAAGCGATGTCGTCTCGCTCCACGTCCCCGAGACCCCGCAGACGAAAAACCTCATCGGCCGCGCCCAGCTTGCGTTGATGAAGCCGGGGTCCCATCTCATTAATGCCGCGCGCGGCACCGTGGTCGACATTGAGGCCCTGGCCGATGCGCTCGCCCGCTCGCATCTCGCGGGCGCCGCCATCGATGTCTTTCCGGTCGAGCCCAAGGGCAACGATGAGGAATTTCTTTCCCCGCTGCGCCGATTCGACAACGTCATCCTCACGCCGCACATCGGCGGCTCCACCGTCGAAGCCCAGGCCAACATCGGCACCGAGGTGGCCGAGAAACTCACGCGCTACTCCGACAACGGCTCCACCGTCACGGCCGTCAACTTCCCCGAGGTCAATCTCCCCGAACACACCGGCACCGGCAAATGCCGCCTGTTGCACATCCACCGGAATGTGCCCGGCGTCCTCGCGCATATCAACGAGCGCTTCAGCCGGCACCGGGTGAATATCTCGGCCCAATACCTGCAGACGACCGAGCATATCGGCTATTGCGTGATGGACGTCGACACCGCCGCCAGCCAGGTCGCCATCGACGAGCTGCAGAGTGTGCCCGGCACCATCCGGGCCCGCGTGCTGTATTGAGGCGAAAGGCAACTGACTTCGTGAAGACCCCCCAAGCTAGCCCGGATATTTCACACGCTGCTCGCAACCGAAACCACACCCTGTGCCAAATCTTTTTCCGCATTCACGGCTGCTCGGGATATCCGGGCTGAGAGTTGTCGAGCACCGCCAAAATTTCGTGACGAGTGTGAAATATGCGGGCTAGGTGCATCAAACCCACCGCGCATGAACGGCTTTCTCAGCTCCGGTGATTGGCTCGTGATTATTGGCTACCTTGGCGCGGTCGTTGCGCTCGGGGTGTGGTTCGGCAAGGACCAGCACAACACCCGCGACTATTTTCTCGGCAGCCGGAACATCCCGTGGTGGGGCATCGGCCTGTCCATCGTGGCCGCCGAGACGAGCGCCCTGACGATCATCGGCGTGCCCGCGATCGCTTATGGGGGCAACCTGATGTTCCTGCAGATGATCTTCGGTTATGTCGTGGCGCGGCTCATTCTCGCCGCCTACCTGGTGCCGCACTACCTCAGCGGCGAAATCTACTCGCCCTATCAGTTGCTCGAACAGCACCTCGGGCGCGGACCCCGTCGCTTGGCGGGATTATTCTTTCTGTTCCTTGAAACGATGGCGGCCGGGGTGCGCGTCTATGTCGCCTGCATTCCGATCCGGTTGATGCTGGGCGAGCAGGTCTGCAGCCTCGGCGGGTTGGTCGATCCCATCCTCGGCGCCATCGGTTTGTTCGTCGGCCTGTCGCTGCTCTACACCTCCATCGGCGGCGTCAAGGCGGTCATCTGGACGGACGTGGTGCAGTTCGCGCTGTTTCTCGGCGGGGGGCTCTTCGCGTTGGCTTACATTCCGACGCGCGTGGCGGGCGGCTGGACCGCGGTATTGGCGCAAGCG